>NZ_QFRV01000122.1:0-7661 GCF_004136805.1 Enterobacter cloacae complex sp. GF14B | reverse complement strand
CTGGCTTGCAGGCGGCTGATGGCATCGCCGCCCGGCGCGGGCATACCGCTGTTTGCTGCATCCTGAACGGCTGTCAGGTAGCGATAAAGCTCGTCAACCTGCTTGAGAAAATCATCAAAGACGATGGTCTTACCGCCCTTCTCCAGCGGCTGCGCCAGCTCAATCATCGGCGCATAGTGGTCGGTCACCAGTTGCTCAGGCGCCTGCGTCACAACCGCGCCCTGCGTCGGGGCATTGTCACCGTTGCTGAACAGCGCTTCCAGCGTACGGGTGGCGCGGTTGCTTTGGTCTTCCGCTTTCTGCGCATCTTCCGGGGCAGGCGCAGTGCGCGACAGGGTCAGCACCTTGCTCAGGTTAAGTACCAGACGGCGCAGCGGCGAGTTGGTGCCTGAAAGCAGGCGCGCGGTGTTGATGCGCTGGGAAAGATCGGCGCTGTTGTTGAGCTGAATGTCAGCGAGAAAGCGATCCCAGTTGACGATAAAGTCGCGCATGTAGAGCTGGCGCACGGCGTTATCGATCTGCTGTTTATCTTCCTGGGCGGTGGCTGCTCCCAGCACCCAGGCATCGTCCTCGTGCAGGGCGGTGGTCACGCTGTCGATCTGGTCGTTAAAACTCTTCCAGTACCCGTCCGGCGTATAGAGCCCCGGCACGCCCTCACTCACCGGCTTGCCGCTCTTACGGGAAAACACCAGCTCGCTCTGCGGGCCGCCGAGATCTGAAAGCGAAACCGGCTTCAGGTTCTCATCATGCTCCAGCAGACGTTTCAGGCGGCCATATACGCGGGTGGAGAGCGGCTGCTGGTTGATGAGCGCCCTTTCACGGGCCACCAGATCCTCATCCTGCGCATACGGTGAAGCCTGAATTTTTGGCTCCAGCAGCTGGGTCAGGTGCCATTCCAGCTCCTGAAGCTGCGCCTGCGTCACGTTCTGCGGCAGGTTGCGTTGCAGGTTGAGCATCACCCACGAGTGCAGGAATTTGCCGTCATAGTGCTTCGGCTGGTAGAGCATCTGATAGGCTTTCAGCGCCTCATAGCTGTATTCCACGTCGCTGCCGTTGTCGTTGCGCAGCCAGGTGGTAATGTGCATCGCCACGGCAGGCAGCAGCATCTGATCCAGCGCCTTCTGATACAGAGACTGCGAGGCATCGCTGACGTCATCCCCGCGATAAAGCCCCATGCGGCGGGAAACCGGCGGGTCGTTAACGTCGAAGGCATCGCTTTTCGGCAGATCCACCAGGCTGTTAAGCAGCGGCAGAAGCGCAAACAGATCGCGCTGGGGCTGGTTTTGCAGCGCCTTGCTCTGCTGCTCCAGCATCGGCACTTTTGCGTCCACTTCTTCCAGATAGGCTTTATTTTTAGCGTAGCTGGTCAGCCACAGGCCACCCAGGATCACCAGCAGAGCCAGCAGCGCCGCGTAGCCGGACCACATTACGGCGCGGTTGCGAAGCTCCCACCAGCGGTTTTCCCCGGCGATACCCGCTTCCTGGAAAATCACGTTTTGCAGCAGGTTCTTAATGAAGAAGCTTTGACCCTTCGCGCCCGGTATCGGCGCCTCTTTGCTCACCGAATCCCAGCGCGTGCTTTCCTCCCCTTCAGGTAAGGAGAGCGCGCGGTTCAGCTCGCCCATCACGCGGTCAAACGGCATCCCTTCCTGGGTGCCGCTGGCGAAGTAGATGCCGCGCGGCGAAAATTCGGTTTCGAAGTTTGAGCGGGCAAAGACCGTGCTCAGGTAGTCTGCCAGCAGCGGACGCAGCGCGGCGAACTCCTGCGGGAAGAGATAGGCTTCCGCACGGGTTTTGGCGTCATGCTCTTTGAGCATGGTTTCCGGAAGGCCCGCATCCAGACGCTGTTGCAGCAGGGAAAATTCCTGCTGGAAGTTGCCCATAAGATCGTAATCGGCGTGTTTGGTCTGCTCCCACGGCAGCGTAAAGCCCCAGATCTGGTCGCGCTGGGCTTTGTCGTAATCCGCAAACCAGGCGCGGAAGCCTTTAAGCAGGTCCGCTTTGGTCACCATCACATAAACCGGGAAGCGAATACCCAGCTGTTCATGCAGCTCGGAGAGACGCTGGCGCAGGTTGACCGCCTGCTGCCGGGAGGCCTCAGCGGACTGCGACAGCAGGTCGGAAATACTGATGGTGATAATCACGCCGTTGATGGGCTGGCGACGACGGTATTTACGCAGCAGGTTGATAAATTCCAGCCACTCCCCGGCGTCCTGAACCTGCTCGCTCTCCTGAGTGGTGTAGCGCCCAGCGGTATCCAGCAGAACCGCCTCGTTGGTAAACCACCAGTCACAGTTGCGCGTGCCGCCAATGCCGCGCAGCGCGGTTTTACCGAAGCGATCCGCCAG
The DNA here is from genome assembly GCF_004136805.1 of Enterobacter cloacae complex sp. GF14B. NCBI lineage: Bacteria > Pseudomonadati > Pseudomonadota > Gammaproteobacteria > Enterobacterales > Enterobacteriaceae > Enterobacter > Enterobacter cloacae complex sp. GF14B. The sequence continues at coordinate 5,313 of NZ_QFRV01000122.1, read as the reverse complement.
CGGGAATTGCAGCCCGGAGTTGGCCAGCGCGGTGGTTTTACCGGAACCCGGCGCGCCAATAATGACGTACCACGGCAGCTGATAGAGGTATTGCGTGCTGAAGCGCTGCGTCCACTGTGCGCCATGTCCCGCTTTGCTGAAGTGGGCTTTTTTCAGCATCTGGGCGGCTTCATCGAAACGCCCGGCAAGGATCTGCTCCTCGCTGTTCAGACGTTTCTGCGGATCGGCCGCCTCCGGGCTGGTGGTATTTTCGTTGAGCTTGTCCATCAGCTTACGGTTCAGCCAGGCGTTATACAGCCGCGGCAGAATGTGGCTCTGGGCCCAAATCAGGTAGACCACCGCAATGCTGATGACGCGGTTCTGCTCTGATTCAAGCGGGCGGGTATCTACGATGGACAACAGCGGGCCAATCATCCAGATGACCGCCGCGAGCGCCGTTACACCCAGGAAGCTCCACAGAATGCGATTGGTCAGTATAGAAAGTAGAGTAGTCAGCATCCTTAGTTTCCTTGCGGCAATCCGTTCAGCTCGGCCTGGGTATTGTCAGGCGATACCAGCAGCGTAATTTCCACGCGGCGGTTACGGGCGCGATTTTCAGGCGTGGTGTTAGGCGCTACCGGGTTGATCTCGCCCCGCCCTTCGGCTTTGACGCGCTCAGGCTGCGAGAGGCTACCCTGGAGCTGTTTTTGCACCGAACGGGCGCGCTCAAGCGAGAGTTCATAGTTGGAGGCGAAGCGTGCGCTGCGGATCGGCACGTTGTCGCTGTACCCCACCACCAGAATTTTGCCGCTGACGTTATTCATCGCCTGGGCGATGCGGTCGATGACCGGCTCATAGCGATCGCGCACCACCGTTGAGGCCGAGGCAAAGAGTCCGTCCCCTTTCAGGATCACCACGCTGCGATCCGCCTCATCCTTAACGGCCACCAGACCGGCATCAATTTCCGGTTTCAGGAAGCCGCGCAGGTTCAGCACCGCCGGCAGCTGACGCGCAGGCTGCTGGATCGTGGTTTCCGGCAGTTGGGACTGGTAAATTTTCGCCAGCACCGGGCTGGTGTTATCACCCAGACGCCAGTTCAGCACGATATAGAACAGGCAGGCGATAAAGCCGACCAGCGCCACGCACGCCCAGAGTGGGATCATCGGCCGCCAGAGCTTGCGCAGAACGGGGCGATCTTCCGGGTGCGGCGAGAGCGGCGGCGGGTAGCTGCCGCGCACGCCACGGATCATCTGCCACAGGCGCTGTTTGATGGTTTCAAGCTGGGTCCGGCCATTGTCCAGCACGCGGTAGCGGCCTTCAAAGCCGAGCAGCAGACAGTAGTTGATCATCTCCAGCAGCAGAATGTGTTCGCGCGGATTCTGCGACAGACGCGCCAGCAGCTGGAAAAACTTCTCGCCGCCCCAGGTTTCGTTATGAAACGTCACCAGCAGACCATTGCTTGACCAGACGCCGCTGCTTCCCCAGGGAGTCAGCGCGGCGGCTTCGTCCAGCGCCGTGCAGAGGCAGTAGCGCGCGCCGACAATCACTTCATACGGTAAGCCCGCCTGCTGGCATCGCACCTCGAAACGGCGAATTTCGTCAATCAGGCGCTGGCGCAGCCCGACCTGATCGTCGTGGGAAACCGAATGACGGATTTGCGGAATCGCATTGAGCAGCGGATTGGCGGCCGCCACCAGCTGATTGTTCCCACTGGCTCCGGTAAACACGGCATCACTGCCGGTATCCTGTCGTTCCTGCATATTAAGCGCTCGCTTTATTATTCTGTCGGGCTACGGATGGCCCAGAACTCCATATCGAGACCCGGGAATTCCCCTGCGAGATGCAGCGCGAATGCCCCGGACTTGTCCATCTCGTGCCACAGTTCGCTGCCCCTCTCGAGTTCGAAATAGCTGTAGCCTGCATGCCACGGGATCTGCGGCGGCGCGACGGGCATTGCCCGAAGCATGATGCCCGGCAGCTGAAGCTGAACCAGATCGCGGATTTTCGAGACTGGCGCAACCTTCATCTGGGCAGGAAAATGGGTTTGCAGGTGTTCGCCGGGGACATTGGCTTTTACCGCCAGCACGAAGCCAAATTCGCGGACCATGCTGGTCTCCGGCACGGTGGCGATGTTCAGACCGTGGGAGCGTTCGTGCAGCGGCAGCTGGATGGCATGATCTTCCATCACCAGCGACAGTCCCTGACGCAGCATCAGCATCAGTTTGCTGAAGCAAACGGCGAGATCGTCATGGTCGTATACCGGCAGTATGCTCTCTGCGGTACGCTGCGGCGTCCAGGTGGCGAGCTCCGTGGCAAACGGCAGCCAGCTGCGCCAGAGCGCTTCCGGATGAAACAGCGGCAGCGTTTTTAAATGTGAGACGTCGCCAAGGTGGCGGTTGATCAGCGAGAGAAGCGTGAACTCAACCATCTCAGACGTATTGAAACGCCCCGGCTGGCGCAGGCGGCCGCCGATCTGCTGGCTACGCTGCACCAGCAAGCCGTGCAGGTCATTGATCATGCCGTACAGCTGCGGGCTGTTATTGGCGTTCAGCATTGGCGGGATGTAGCTGTTATCCAGCCGCACGTGGTTGTCGTTGCGCTTTTCAGCGACGTACGCCACGCCGATGGCGGTCCATTCTGCCGTCAGATCTTTCTCCAGCATCAGGGTCAGACGCAGGCGGCCAAACTGAACCGTCGCCTCCCCGACCGACATCGCGTTGTCGTCTTCCACCTCTTGTTCAAAGGTAATAAAACGCGCCAGAGAAGACTGCTCCTCGCTGAAAATCACCTCTTCACGGCCACCGCGACGAACCGGCAGCGCAAGCACCACCTTTTCATTGGTGAGATTATCGGGGATTTTTAGCGGAGCCGGACCGTTGCGGTCGCTGCGCACCTGGAAAAAGGTGCCGTCAGGCAGCAAACCGCTACAGTAGCTGAGGGCAATACAGCCCTGGCGAAGCATCGCTTCATCCAGCTCAAGGTCGAGAAAGCCCCAGAGATACGAACGCTGCAAGGCCCCCCACTCACGAACGTGGTTGAGGAGGTAACTTTCTGTCCGCTGAAAATGGTGGGGACGCAGGAACATGCCCTCGGTCCAGACGACCTTTTCTGCTTTCGTCATGATGATCTCTTTCCTGTTATGAAGGGCGTTACTGGCTGATGACCCGGATACCATTTACGTCAAGGAAGACGCTGGCCTGGAGTTCATCTGCGGACCATTTCCAGAACTGGTAAATCGCGTTTTCGCCTGGAACAGGCAAAGGAAGTGAGACGCGCCATTTTTTGCCGTCCAGCGCCTGGTATTCCGCCATCACGCCGATATAACGCGCTTCCGGTGAGCTTTGCCCGCTCAGGGTTTTCGAAAGCTGGCCCGGCATCAGGAAGAACACATCGCTGTTCAGCAGATTCGCGCCAAGCGTGGCTGACGCGTTGTTCTGTAAGGAGTAGAAATCACTGGACATGAAATCCGCATCGGATTTCAGCAGCAACACTCTGACCTTAAGCGGCGCAGAATCATTGATTTGAGGATGAGCCTGAAACTGAAGATTGTAGCGGGAGGGGTCGCTGTGTGAAGACGACGTACAACCACCGATCAGCGCGAAAATCAACGCAAAAAAAGGGAAACACATCCGATGAAAATTTTTATTATTCATAAAAATATGCTCGTGAAACCCGTTTAGTTCAGGATCCAGGTACCGTTCGCGCTGTCTTTGCAGGCTTTGCTGTTGCCATCGACATCGACACAGGTGGTTTTCTTACGCGCTTTCGGGCGCAGTGCCTGTTTACGCACGGTGGCTTCGTACTGGTCAGCCTTGATCACGGCACGCATCGGCACATAACCAATCAGCTGTTCACTCCCTTCATCGGCCAGCGCCATCCAGAAATGTTCAACCTGCCCCAGCACGACGTAAGTTTTGCCGGTCTCAAGCGTACGGATCACTTTTCCACCGTAGTCAGGACGGCTCATCAGGGATGCCGGGTACATGGCACGATACGGTTCATTCACTTGAGTGAACTCCGCCGGAGGGGTAACAGCGTGACGGTGCGTCAGCGTGATGCCATTCACCTGGCTGGTCACAATCGTATCATCGGTGATCGCTGGTTTTTGCGGCGCCTTACAGCCCGCCACCGCCATAACAAACAGAAGTGATAACAATACACGCAGTTTCATATGCTTTTCCGTAGCGATATTTAGAGGATGAAGAGAGGGGGATAAAATTTGACTTAGGTGCTATTGTTAAAATAGTCGGGATATTTTCAGCAGGTAACTATTTTAAGGCATAGCTACCGCACGAACCCAACAGAAATGGGCCCAGCATGCTCCTGACATATTTTGACAAACGGTAGACAAGTTTACATGAGCTTGTCATCAATTCAATATTTCTTGCCTGCTTAATGGCGTTTAATGATACGCCCAATGCATTATAGGATTAATCTCATAAAAAATGCGCACTTAGCTGAAATCGTCTTTTTCTTAGACGAATTTCTAGCGTAACTGTATGAAAATTAATGGCTAAAAAGGCAAAAGAGAACCACTATCATTAACGTAACCCCTTATTATCGCCACTACCATAATTAGTAGAATTTCATTTTTTCTGTGCGCTGTGGGATATATCTGGGATATTTTCATTGTTGCATCTGGAAGATAACTTTTATTGGGTGCGTGCATCCCGCATTAACAAATGACGGTGAAGAAAATGGCAGGGATTTAATTTTGCGATCCGAAATAACCTACTCGAAATTATCCTCCGAGGTTATTTTTTGAGCCTTAATAATTAAGCATGGCTACATCTTTTTGTTCTCTTATTGTTCAGAACACTTCATTGCAGCCCATAAACTGGGGGTTTCAGCGGCAGTAACAGTAAACCTAACGCAAAAAGTTTTACCGTTACTACATATTTCTTTTACTTCTTTCCAACATCTGCCGTTCCACGCTTTCACCCGGCACGCCTCATTTGTCTCTGCGACGGTGTTTGTCTGCCGCTTGACTTATTTTGTGATAAAGGTACTTTTCAGGACATGAAGAAGATCCTGATTATCGTACCTGACGGTGGCATGTTGTTTGAGGCTGCCGGTATCGCCGACATTCTGATGCAGGCCAACCGGCTGCACCCGGACGGCCTGGCGCAGCCCCGCTACTGCATCATTATCGCCACCACCCAGCCTCACCTGGTGATCCACGGCCAGTCCGGCTTAAACCTGCTGGCGGACTATCGCCTGCCGGAGCTGGATCCGCGCGAGCCGCTGGATACGATCATCATTACCGGTCGTGGCATGAATGAACAGGAAAGCACCGCGGTGGTGGACTGGCTGCACCTGGCCGCGCCGCATGCG
>NZ_QFRV01000121.1:0-7662 GCF_004136805.1 Enterobacter cloacae complex sp. GF14B | reverse complement strand
ATCTGGAGAGCCGTCACGGCAGCGGTTCGCGGGCGATCCTGCCAGACAGCCGCGCCGTGCCCACGCTTTCCACAGCCAGTGCGGCGCTGGATCTCTCAACCGCCGCGCTCAACGCGGGGCCAGAGATCCACCAGGCCTACGCCCACGCGCTAACGGCCATCACGCCGAATCTGGCGCTGACCGGGTACGATCAGCTTGGGCTTCCGGCGCTGCGTGAAGCTATCGCCGCCCGCTACACCGCACGCGGTCTGCCCACCCGGGCAGACGAAGTGATGGTGGTGAACGGCGCCGTCAGCGGCTTTGCCCTGATCTTAAGAATGATGACCGGTCCCGGGGATCGCGTGGTGGTGGATCATCCCACTTACCCGCTGGCAATAGCCGCCATTCAGGGAGCGCTATGCCGGCCCGTGGGCGTCTCGCTGCCTGAAACGGGTTGGGATACCGACGGTTTTGCCGCAACGCTCGCCCAGACCGCCCCGCGTCTGGCCTATCTGATGCCGGATTTTCATAATCCGACCGGGCGTTGCATGGATGCCGCGACGCGCCAGACCATAACCGACATCGCCGCGCAAACCCGCACCACGCTGGTGGTGGATGAAACCATGGTCGATCTCTGGTTCGATGCTCCCCCGCCGCCGCCGCTGGCCGCCTTTAACCCGGAGGCCGCGGTGATGACGCTGGGTTCCGCAGGCAAAAGTTTCTGGGGTGGGCTGCGTCTCGGCTGGATCCGCGCCTCGTCCCGCACTATCGCCACGCTCGCGCAGACGCGCGACACGCTGGATCTGGGTTCTCCGGTGCTGGAACAACTGGCCACGCTGTGGCTTATCGAAAACAGTGAAACCTTCCTGCCTGCCCGGCGGGAAATGCTGGCAGAACGTCGCGACCGCTGCGGCCAGATGCTGCGGGAACATTTCCCCGAATGGCGGTTTCAGGAAGCGGAGGGAGGGCTCTCATACTGGATTGAATTACCCGGCATGCTGGCGACGCAGCTGGCGGCACGCGCCGAGACGACAGGCATCATTATGGGCACCGGCACGCGCTTTGGGCTTTCAGGCGCGTTTGACCGCTATCTGCGAATGCCCTTCTCACTCAGTCCGCCAGAACTTGAAGAGGCATTATTGCGGATCAAACCGCTGTGGCGTGCGTTAAATAAAAGTGTAGCGCCAGTAAAACGGAGCCTGGTGTAAATTATTCGCCAGAAACAATAAAAACTGCTGACTGTAACGCATGCAGTCAGCAGTTTTCATGAAGAACAGCTTAATGTTGAGGAGGAATCGGGAAGCCTTTCAGCGAAATAATGAAATTATCCCCTTCTTTCTTTATTTTTGCACCGGTATCACACCAGTCAGACGCAATTCGAAAGAACTCATCACTTCCTACATTCCAGCCAAGACGAACATGTTTCACGTAGCCGGAACGTAACAGATTGCAGGCCTCGTTGTAGTCACTGGCAGTCGATAGTTGTTGTTTCATTTTCTCTTCTTCAGAAGTTTACGTAGTGCTTTGATTTCTTTAGGAGTAAATGGAGTTACGCTCTCTTCTTCCGTATGCTGATTATCAACATCCTCTTCCGATACTCCCGCCTCTTCTACTGCTTCAAAAGCCAGCAGCAGCAGTTTCTCTGTGGTCACGCTTAAATTCTCATTATTGTCTTCCGCATAGTGGCGAAGTCTTTCTTTTAGCGCTTCATCAATTTTAACGTTTAAAACCGCAGTAACCATGATTGTCACATCCTTTCGGAACACGTGTTTAATTTAATACACGAAGATAAGTTTGTTATCCAGATATATATTTTTTAGCTTATGACAGAATAAAGGCATCCGAAAATAAAATGACAGTCTATTATTACAGGTTTATGACATTATTATTTCAGTTAAATGAAGGCTGTATTACAGAAAATACAATAGTCACATAATTTAGAAGGTTTATTCAGGGGAACAACTGAGAGGATCACAAATGGGTGGGGGCCCTGCCAGCTACATCCCGGCACCCACGTCGTCTGCCCTGGCTGCTTCCTTCCGGACCTGACCTGGTGAACAGAGTAGCGTTGCGGGAGAACCAACAGAGCCCCCATTGAGAGCGTTGATAACCAACGCGCTGGCGCATTATCCCTGTGGAGCACCTCAATTGCAAGCCGCTGACAACCGGATGCTGGATTATTGCGCAAACTGCCCCGACAATCTTCTTTATCTTCGTATAACATTACCCTTCGCTGATTTCCCGCAGGAGAAACAATGGACGAACATGACACTTTCCCACAGCGAGTGTGGCAAATCGTGGCTTCGATTCCGGAAGGCTGTGTCACGACCTATGGGGAAGTCGCCCGGCTGGCGGGTTCTCCGCGCGCGGCGCGTCAGGTTGGCGGCGTGCTGAGAAGGCTACCGGAGGGAAGCACGTTACCGTGGCACCGGGTCGTCAATCGCCATGGTGCCATTTCCCTCACCGGGCCAGACTTGCAGCGCCAGCGTCAGGCATTACTCTCAGAAGGGGTGCAGGTGTCCGGGGCAGGACAGATTGATATGCAGAAGTATCGCTGGGAGTACTGACGCCCTCTCCCGTCAACATGGAGAGGGCGAAGGAAAATTACATCTGTGTTGGGGGTGTAGGCAGAGTCGGCTGATTGGTTTGCGTTGCAACAGGCACTTCAGTTTGCTGCACCGGTACCAGGGTCAAGTCGATTTTGGTGCCGCCTTTGTTGACCGCTTCCTGTACGGTATCGGTGATAAAGACCAGCTTATCGTTGATCGTTACCGCCGCGCTCAGGAGGATACGCGCGTTAGGCTGGACGTCAGACGGGTTGTACGGCAGCACGAAGCTGAACGGCGCCTGTTTACCCTCTGTACGAACTGCACGCTGTGCAAGGACTTTAGACGGTGCATCCGCCAGAGACGCATCGGATAACGTGACCGTTAAAACCGCGTCCGGCGGCAGAGCGACTTTCTGTTTGATCCAGATGGTACCGGACACGTTGGGCTGTCGAATAGCTTGCTGTGAAAGGGTGTTAATCCCGTTTGGGGTCGCCGTTGGTACCGCTACATCGGCACTCTTATCCGCACAGGCGGACAACGCCACCGCCATTGCAACACCGCTTAACATAGGCACGAGTTTCATTGAAGTCTCCTTATCATCAATGCACCGGCGGGATCGATCCCATCCGATGTCGTTTTATTCACATAACGTAAACAAGTGTGGCACAAATCACGGATTTATGCCTAATTTTGCCCAGGTATTAAGATTATTCTACCCATCGGACCACTATCGTTTCTGCGTTATACTCAGCGTATCTTTCGCCACGGCGTTTATTGAGGACCACTATGAGTCAGGCACTGAACAATCTGCTGACATTGCTGAACCTGGAAAAAATAGAAGAAGGGCTTTTTCGCGGACAGAGCGAAGATTTAGGCTTACGCCAGGTTTTTGGGGGCCAGGTCGTGGGGCAAGCGCTATATGCCGCTAAGGAGACAGTTCCGGCAGACCGTCTGGTGCACTCATTCCACAGCTACTTTTTACGCCCCGGTGACAGCGCTAAACCGATTGTGTACGACGTGGAAGTTCTGCGTGACGGCCAAAGCTTCAGCGCCCGTCGCGTGGCGGCCATCCAGCATGGGAAACCCATCTTCTACATGACCGCCTCCTTCCAGGCGCCAGAGCCGGGCTATGAACATCAAAAAAAGATGCCGCCTGCCCCGTCGCCGGACGATCTGAAATCGGAAACCGAAATAGCCCGCGCACTCGCGCATCTGTTGCCGCCGCAGGTAAAAGAGAAGTTTCTGTGCGATAAACCGCTGGAGATCCGCCCGGTCGAATTTCATAACCCAATGAAGGGGCATACCGCTGAGCCCACCCGCCAGGTGTGGATCCGCGCCAACGGCAGCGTACCGGCAGACTTGCGCGTGCATCAGTATCTGCTGGGTTATGCGTCGGATTTCAACTTCCTGCCGGTTGCGCTACAGCCGCACGGTGTGGGCTTCCTCGAAAAAGGGATGCAGGTAGCCACAATTGACCATTCCATGTGGTTCCACCGTCCATTCGATATGAATGAATGGCTGCTTTACAGCGTGGAAAGTACCTCTGCGTCCAGCGCGCGCGGTTTTGTTCGCGGGGAATTTTACACCCAGGATGGCGTGCTGGTGGCTTCTACCGTGCAGGAAGGTGTGATGCGCAATCGCGGGTGATGTAAAAAGCCCGGTGGCTATGCTTACCGGGCCTGCAAATTACGCTTTTTCAGGCCGGGTAAGGCGAAGCCGCCGCCCGGCAAGGCACTCAGATTATGCGTTATAGGCATTCTCGCCGTGGCTGTTGACGTCCAGGCCTTCGCGCTCCTGCTCTTCCGGCACGCGCAGCCCAACGGTCATATCAGCCAGCTTGTAACCGATAAAGGCCACAACACCCGACCAGACAACGGTGATCGCGATACTTTCCAGCTGCACCAGCACCTGATGCCCCATGGTTACGCCTTCTGCGTAACCCACACCGCCCAGAGATTGGGCAGCAAAGATACCGGTCATGATACAGCCGACAATGCCGCACACACCGTGCACGCCGAATACATCACACGGATCGTCAACGCGCAGAACACGTTTCAGTGCGGTAACGCCCCACAGCCCCGCCAGTCCTGCGACGATACCGATCAGCAGCGCTCCGCCTACGCCCACGTAACCGCACGCTGGCGTAATACCTACCAGACCGGCAATCGCCCCGGAACAGGCACCCAGCAGCGATGGCTTGCCGCGAACGGCCCACTCGCCAAATACCCATGAGAGGATAGCGCCGGCGGTTGCCACAACGGTATTCACGAAGGCCAGTGCAGCGATTTCGTTAGCGGCGCTGGCTGAACCTGCGTTGAAGCCGAACCAGCCAAAGTAGAGGATGGCGGTGCCGGTAAAGACCATCGGCAGATTGTGCGGCTTGAATGCTTCCTTCCCGAAGCCCACGCGTTTGCCAATCAGGTAGGCGCCTACCAGGCCTGCTACCGCGGCGTTGATGTGCACAACGGTACCACCCGCAAAGTCCAGCGCGCCATGGGAAGCCAACAGACCACCGCCCCAGACCATATGCGCAATCGGGATATAGGAGAGCGTCAGCCAGACCACCACGAAAATCAGTACCGCAGAGAAGCGGATACGCTCAGCCAGCGCGCCCACAATCAGCCCCACGGTGATGCAGGCGAATGAGCCCTGAAACGCGACATGAATATACTGATAGAAGCTGCCCATAACCGCGGTCAGTTCGATATTTTTCAGCATCGCCCAGTTAACGTTGCCGAAGAAGGCGTTGCCCTCCCCGAAGGCCAGCGAGTAACCGTAAACCACCCACAGCACGCACACCAGCGCGAACGTGACGGCAACCTGCGTCAGCATGGAGAGTACGTTCTTGCCGCGGATCAGGCCGCCGTAAAACAGCGCGATCCCCGGAATCGTCATGAACAGCACCAGCGCGGTGCAAATCATCATAAAGGCGTTATCGGCTTTGTCTGCCACAGCAGGTGCAGCCATTGCCAGGCCCGGCAGCAGTGCCAGCGACCCCAGACCTGTTTTCATTGTTGCTTTCTTCATTTTCTCGATCCCTATCACTGTGTGCCAGGAGTTACTTACAACGCCGCTTCGTCAGATTCGCCGGTACGGATGCGAATAACGCGCTGTAGTTCGGCAACGAAAATTTTGCCGTCGCCAATTTTTCCGGTGTAGGCCGCTTTGCTGACGACATCAATCACCTCATCAAGCTGATCGTCGGCAATCGCCACATCAATTTTCACTTTTGGCAGGAAGTTAACGCTGTATTCCGCCCCGCGATAAAGCTCGGCATGACCTTTCTGACGCCCAAAGCCTTTCACTTCGGTGACAGTCAGTCCCTGAATACCCATGGAAGACAGCGCTTCACGCACGTCTTCGAGTTTGAATGGTTTGATTACCACCGTAACCAGCTTCATATATCCCCTCCAGTCAGAATTCGGTAATGGCCGCAGCTAACACGAGAGTGATATTGCAAAGGGTGTGCCAGAAGTGAAAGGTGAGGAGGAAAGCGCCGCGGCGCGCATGCGCCGGGAAAAAGTGAAAAAAAAACGCACCATGGCAGTGCAGGGGGCGTTTCAGTTTTGCACCAACGGTTAAGTCTGTTAGCGCATTGCCTTGTTATGGTGCATCAGGCGCTGAGTGACTCTTCCTCGCGCACGCTGGCGGCCAGTTCGTCGCCTGCCAGCTGCAACTGATACATCTGCCAGTAGCGTCCTTTTGCCTCAAGCAGCGCTCTGTGTGTACCCCGTTCAACGGCCTGGCCACGGTGCAGAACCAGAATGGTATCGGCATCGACGATCGTTGACAGGCGGTGGGCGATCAGCACCAGCGTAGTGTGATCCCGCACGGCAGCCAGCGCCTGCTGGATCGCCTGCTCGGTACCGGAGTCAATACTTGCGGTCGCTTCATCCAGAATTAACACCTGCGGCGTCTCAATCAGCACGCGCGCCAGCGCCAGAAGTTGCTTTTGCCCGACGGAGAGGTTGTTGCCCTGCTCACCCAGCCGGGTATTGATCCCCTCGCTTAACCCGCGCGCCAGATCCGCCAGCTGCACCGTTTCCAGCACCTCCCATACCTGCTCAGGGGTGAAAGGACGTCCCAGCGTCACGTTGGCATAAAAGGTATCCGCCAGCACCACCGGATCCTGCTGCACCATCGCGACGCCCTTACGCAACGCGTTGTGGCTAAGCGAGGCAAGCGGCCGTCCGTCCAGACGGATCTCCCCCTGCGTCAACGGATAGTAGCCCATCAGCAAACTGGCGAGCGTGCTTTTGCCGCTGCCGGTATGCCCAACCAGGGCGACAAAACCACGCGACGGTACCTCGAGGTTGATATCCTGCAAGACAAGCTGGTCGTCGCGGTAGGCAAACGAGACATGATCAAACGCTATGGATCCACTTTCCAGCGGGCGTTCGTCTTCGCCATAGGTCTGACGCGGCCTGTCCATGAGCTCGAATACACGTTCGCCCGCGACCACTGCCTGTTGCAGCATCGACTGCTGCGTGGTGAGTTCAATCAGCGGTTCGTTAAGGCGTCCGAGGTAACTGATAAACGCGTACAGTACCCCCACCTCGATGGTTCCGCGCGTCGTCAGGCCGAACAGCATCAGCAGTCCGCACAGCACCAGCGCCGAGAAGAGGCTCAGCAGCGGACGTAACAGGAAACCGTCCAGGCGTAACGTCTGCATCCGCGCCATATAATGCGAGCGGCTGGCTTCCCCCATTCGCTCACCAAAACGCGCCTGCTGGCGAAACTGCTGAATAACGCTCATGCCGTTGATCACTTCGTTGAAGCCATCATTGATATCTGCAAGGTAAGCGCGCACGCGGCGCACGATCGGCGTGCTGTAGCGCTGGTAAATCACCATCACGATCAGCACCGCCGGGAAAATGGTGATTGCCACCAGCGCCATCCGCCAGTCCAGGCTGAACATCGCCACCAGCATCGCGCCAATTAGCGCGGCACTGCGCAGAACCGTTGCAACAACGGTTACATAGAGGTCGCGGATCACCTCGGTGTCATTGGTGACGCGCGAAATAACCTGCCCGACCGGCTGGGTATCAAACTCGCTCAGCGGCTGGCGCAGCGCGGCATCCATCACGTCCGTGCGCAGCTGCTGCACCACGCCCACGGCGGCCCGGTTAAAGAG
>NZ_QFRV01000120.1:0-8206 GCF_004136805.1 Enterobacter cloacae complex sp. GF14B | reverse complement strand
AGGCGCAGGTGCAGAGCGCGCTTGACCTGGTGGCGCTCTACAAAGCCCTCGGCGGCGGCTGGGAGCCGTATCAGCAGGTGCGGCTGCCAGACTACAGCGTCTTTGGCGACGCCCCGCGCGGATAATCTTTTAACAGCGATGACTCTGGCCGGATCCGCGCAGCGAATCCGGCCTTTTTATTGGGCGCGAAATAAATATTTTGACCGGACAAATTTAAGCATTATTTAGCCAACATCAGGTTAATGACTGGCACAATAATTCCGTTCTTACTTACTTAAGGGAACTAAGAATGAGTTGGAATAAAGATGTTGCTATTTCACACCTCCGGTCACACGCTCTTGGTCGTTCGCATAACGAATGTGCGACTTTTACCAGAGAGGCTATAGCGGCAGGCGGCATTCGTCTGGAGAGAACGCTAAACGCAAAAGATTATGGGCCATCATTATTGCGGGCGGGATTTCGTGAAGTCCAGCCGGGTTCAACATTATTGAGCGGTGATGTCGCAGTGATCCAACCTTATCCGGGAGGAAACTCCAGTGGGCATATGACAATGTATGATGGGACACAATGGATCTCCGATTTCCGACAGCGCAGCATGTACCCTGGTCCAGGGTATCGCGCAGCTCAACCGACTTTCAAAATATACAGGATGAATTGATGCGAGCCGCAATAGTGTTAGGCGTATGCTTGCTCTCAGCTTGCTCAGTTAAGCCGGAACAGAGCGCGCCGACGCGAGTACATTCTTTTTACGCCACGTATCTCATGTCACTTACAAGTAGCGACAATGAATATTCGCCGTCTGATCTGCGCGTATATGTCTCTGCTGACACGATTAAGAGACTGGATGATATAGAGTCGATACCCGAACAAGACCTGCTTGGATCTGATTACTTCGCTTATGCGCAGGACTATGATCCCGCCTGGGTGTCGGCGTTAAATGTCGGGCCAGCCAAATCGTTTATGGGAGGTGAGGTTATGCCAGTCTGGATCGGGAGAGAAAACGGCGGAAAAGTAGAGTTGCAGGTATTCGTTCGTCGTGAGGCTGGCGCATGGAAGATATACAGGGTTCGTGATGTCACCGACAACTATGAGCATCCCATATTCAATGCCGGAGCAATTGCCCAGGCAAAAGTTGCAGCCGAAAGCGGGCTTTAAACGTTAAACAGGAACTTAGCCTCGGCAACTGCCGGGGCTTTTTATTTCCATCAACCTCACAAAAAACGATCCACACCTTTGATCGACATTTCATCTTCGCCTATATGACTAGTCATGAAATTTAAATGACTAGTCATATTAGGAGCAACCATGAACAAATCACTGCCAGCCAACTTTTTATGGGGCAACTCGGTATCCAGCATGCAGACGGAAGGGGCCTGGAATGAGGGCGGGAAGGGGATGTCGGTGTATGACATTCGGGAAGCCGGTGAAAACATCTCTGACTGGAAAGTGGCGACCGACTCCTACCACCGCTACCGGGAAGATTTCGACCTGATGCAGGATCTGGGCATGAACTGCTACCGCTTCCAGATCTCCTGGAGCCGCATCTGCCCGCAGGGTGACGGCGAGTTCAACGACGAGGGCATCGCCTTTTACGACCGCTTTATTGACGATTTGCTCGCCCGCGGTATCGAGCCGATGGTCTGTCTCTACCACTTCGATATGCCGCTGGCGCTGGCGCAGGAGTACAACGGCTTCAACGATCGCCGCGTGGTGGACGCCTTTATCCGCTACGGCAAAAAGATGATCGACTGCTTCGCTGACCGGGTGAAGTACTGGCTGACCTTCAACGAGCAGAACATTTTCCATATGCCGGAAGCTTTTCGCATTTCCGGTTACATGAAAGGTGAGCAAACCCTGCGCGAGCTGTATGAGCTTCAGCACCATGCGATGGTGGCGCACATGACTCTGACCGAATACCTGCACCAGACTAAGCCGGGCAAGCTGATGGGCGGCATGCTGGCGCACCAGCTGATTTATCCGGCCACCTGCAAACCGCGCGATATCTTCTGCGCCCAGCAGTACGACGAATTCCTCAACCAGAACCTGCTGCGCGTCTTCGCGGGCCAGGGCTACAGCCCGGCGGTAATGGCGGTGGTGGAGCAGGAGGGCTTCGGCGATATCTACCGCGCAGACGATCTCGCGCTGTTTGCGCGCACGAAGAACGACTTTATGGCCTTCAGCTACTACGCCAGCAAAACGCTGGACAGCGATGCCATCCCGGAAGGCACGCCGGTTAACTATTACCTGCTGCACGGCGAGAAAAACAATCCGTACCTGAAGGCCACCGAGTGGAACTGGCAGATCGATCCGCTGGGCTTTCGCACCATCATCACCCGCTACGCCAACGACTGGCGGATGCCGGTATTCCCGATTGAGAACGGTATTGGGGTGATTGAGTCCTGGGATGGCGTGAATCCGGTTGAGGACACCTACCGCATCGACTACCACCGGGCGCACATCGAGGCGATGAAAGCGGCAATATTCGAGGATGGGGCAGAGGTGATGGGCTATCTCGGCTGGGGGTTGATTGACATTCTCAGCTCGCAGGGTGACATGCGCAAGCGCTACGGCGTGGTCTACGTCAACCGTGAAAATCACGACCTGAAAGACCTGAAGCGCGTGCCGAAGAAGAGCTACGCGTGGTTAAAACAGGTTATCCATACTAACGGACGCGAGATGTAAGCCGTACGCTGCCGGGCCGTTTTTGTGACTGATTAATGGGAACACTCCGCTATGTCTGAAACAAAAATAACACCGCACATGCAGTCTTTTGTCGATAAATTTGTAGAGTTCTCGGCGCGCCTGGCAAACCAGGTGCATCTTCGCTCCCTTCGCGATGCCTTCGCCACGGTAATGCCGATTTTCATCCTTGCCGGTCTGGCGGTGCTGGTGAATAACGTGGTGTTCCCGTGGATTTTTGCGGGCGACACGCTTACGCAGTTTAAGGTGTGGGGCGAGGCGATTATCAACGGCACGCTGAACATCGCCGCGCTGCTGCTGGCCCCGATGATCGCCTGGTCGCTGGCGCGCAACAAAGATTTCGACAATCCGGTCTCGGCAGTGGTTATCGCCGTCAGCAGTTTCATTATCATGATGCCGATGCGCTTACAGATTACCCCCGTCGGCAGCGACGCCACGGTGAACGTCACCCAGGTTCTGACGTTCGCCAATATTGGCTCCACCGGGATTTTCGCCGGGGTGCTGATTGGGCTGCTCTCAACCGAGCTGTTTATCGCCATTTCACGGCTGAAGGCGCTGCACATTTCGCTCGGGGAGAACGTACCGCCAGCGGTGAGCAAATCCTTTACCGCGCTGATCCCGACGATCCTCACGCTCTCCCTGTTTGCGGTGCTGGCGGCCATACTGGCGAACGTGCTGCACACGGATCTGATCCATCTCATTACGACATTTATTCAGCAGCCGCTGCGGTTGATCAACACCAGTCTGCCCGGGACGATTTTCATCTACAGCTTCGGTAACTTCCTGTTCACGCTCGGTATTCATCAGTCGGTGGTCAACAGCGTGGTGCTGGAGCCGTTCCTGCTGATCAATACCAATGAGAATATGCTGGCCTTCGCCAACGGCCAGCCGATCCCGCACATCATCAACAACATCTTTGTGCCGACCTTTGGCATGGTGGGCGGGACGGGCAGCACAATCTCATTGCTGATCGCTATCTTCATCTTCTCAAGACAGAAATCAGCGAAGCAGGTGGCGCGTCTGTCGCTGGCGCCGGGTCTGTTTAACATCAACGAGCCGGTGATTTTCGGCCTGCCGATAGTCTTTAACCTACCGCTGATGATCCCGTTTGTGCTGCTGCCTGCTATCGGGATTTACTTTGCGTGGCTCTGTACCACGCTGGGGTTCATGTCGCGCTGCGTGGTGATGATCCCGTGGACGACCCCGCCGATCCTCAGCGCCTGGCTGGCGACGGCGGGGGACTGGCGGGCGGTGGTGGTGCAGTTGGCAATCATCGTATTTGGTGTATTCTTCTACCTGCCTTTCCTAAAGGTGGCCGAGCGAGTGGCCTTGAAAAACAGCGGGATAGAAAACTAACTGAAAGGAAGGAAGATGGCGGCGAAGTACATCACCATAGCGCGGGAAATTAAGAAACGCATTATTACCCAGCAGTACGCCGCCAATGAACCGCTGCCGGACCAGTTCGCGCTGGCGGCGGAGTTCAGCACCAGCCGGATGACCATTCAGCAGGCGATGCGCCAGCTGATCGTTGAAGGGCTGGTCTATACCCGACAGGGGCAGGGCACGTTCATCCGCAAAAATTTCCTCCAGCTTTCCCAGTGGGATCTCTCCGGCAGCGACTACTTCGGGGCGACCAAAACCTGGGAACATTTAGGCACGGTGACGAGCCAGGTGGTGCACTTCGAACTGCGCTTCCCGAACGAGAAAGAGCAGGCATCGCTGATGATAAATCCGGATACGCCGATCTATGACTTTATCCGTCTGCGTTTACTAAACGGTGAGCCGATGTCTCTGGACGCCACGGTAATGCCGCTCAATCTGGTCCCCGGTCTGAACAAAACCCATCTTGAAAGTTCGGTATTCCGGTATGTGCAGGAGACGCTGGGGCTGAAGATCATGGGATCGTATCGGGTGGTGCGGGCGCTGAAGCCCAGTGCGCTGGATATGCAGCACCTTGTCTGCGAGCCAACCGACCCGGTGCTGGAGGTAGAGCAGGTGATCTATCTGGAAGATGGTACGCCGCTGGAGTACGCCCATTGTCACTATCGCTATGACCATGGCGGTATCGTTATCGTGAATAACGGATAAAAAAAAGCGGACTTCAAGGTCCGCTTTTTTAATTATCACGATTAGTTTAAACGCACCGGCATACCGGAACGGTTCTGAATCGCCTGGTCAACGATGGTCGTGTCAACATCCGCCTGAGAGGTAACGGATTGCACCGCGCTGGTCAGCTTAATCGGTACGATTTCGTTGTTGTTGATCTGATCTTCGCTGGTGGACAGCGGGTTATGCACTTCAATGTAACGGCTGCCGTCCGGCTCTGACGTCGCTTTCACCGGTTCGTTAATGAACTGCACGCGCGTACCAACCGGCACGTTATCGAACAGGAATTTGATGTCTTCATTACGCAGACGCACGCAGCCGTGGCTTACGCGCAGGCCGATACCGAAGTTGGCGTTTGTACCGTGGATGGCATACAGACGACCAATGTACAGCGCGTACAGACCCATCGGGTTATCCGGGCCGGCAGGCACAACGGCTGGCAGCGGTTCACCGGCAGCAATGTACTCAGCGTGCATTTTGGCGGTCGGCGTCCAGGTTGGGCCCGCTTTCTTACGCTCCACTTTGGTGGTCCAGTTCAGCGGGGTGTCTTTACCCAGCTGACCGATACCGATAGGCAGAACGATCACGGTGTTGGTGCCTTTCGGGTAGTAATACAGACGCATTTCGGCGCTGTTAATTACGATACCTTCGTGCACGGTATCCGGCAGGATCAGCTGCTGTGGAATGTTGAGTACGGTACCCGCTTTCGGCAGATACGGGTCAACGCCCGGGTTCGCTTCCAGCATGTTAGACAGGCCGAGCTGATACTGCGCCGCGAAGTATTCCAGCGGCTGAGTGTTACCTTCCGGCACCGTCACCACCTGGTTTTCACCCACCAGACGGCTTCCGTCTGTCGGCAGGGGATACGTCACCGCAGACGCGGTCTTACAAAAACCTACTACGGCTAACGCCGCCGCAAAAAGCGTTGTTAATTTCATGTTCATGTTATGCGAGGTATCTAAGCCATTCTGGCGATGAGTTGATAAGTCTGAATCAGTAATGGGAGCGCATTATATGTGCATTCCCGTTAACTGGGAATTCAGATGTGTACGAAATCACATTTTTTTCGATTTTGTTAAAGTTTAGTGGATTACCGCAACACGGGATCTCAATTCGGAATTGTGGCATAATGCCGCGTTTATCACACTTTTCGCAGGAATCTCTCCGTGTTAGTTACCAGCAACGTCACTATGCAGTTTGGCAGTAAGCCGCTGTTCGAAAATATTTCCGTCAAATTTGGCGGCGGCAACCGTTACGGCCTGATTGGTGCCAACGGTAGCGGAAAATCCACCTTTATGAAGATCCTCGGCGGTGACCTGGAGCCAACGCTCGGTAACGTGTCGCTCGACCCTAACGAGCGCATCGGTAAGCTGCGTCAGGATCAGTTCGCCTTCGAAGAGTTCACCGTGCTCGACACCGTGATCATGGGGCATGCGGAGCTGTGGGAAGTGAAGCAGGAGCGCGATCGTATATACGGTCTCGCTGAGATGAGCGAAGAAGACGGTTACAAAGTGGCCGACCTGGAAACGCAATACGGCGAAATGGACGGCTACTCTGCGGAAGCGCGTGCGGGCGAGCTGCTGCTGGGCGTCGGCATTCCGGTTGAACAGCATTACGGCCCGATGAGCGAAGTTGCGCCAGGCTGGAAGCTGCGTGTGCTGCTGGCTCAGGCGCTGTTCTCTAACCCGGACATCCTGCTGCTCGACGAACCAACGAACAACCTGGACATCGACACCATCCGCTGGCTGGAGCAGACGCTCAACGACCGCGACAGCACCATGATCATCATCTCGCACGACCGTCACTTCCTGAACATGGTCTGTACGCACATGGCGGATCTGGACTACGGCGAGCTGCGCGTCTATCCGGGCAACTATGACGAGTACATGACCGCCGCCACCCAGGCGCGCGAGCGTCTGCTGGCGGACAACGCCAAGAAGAAAGCGCAGATTGCGGACCTGCAGTCCTTCGTTAGCCGCTTCAGCGCTAACGCCTCTAAGTCGCGTCAGGCGACCTCGCGTGCGCGTCAGATCGACAAAATCAAGCTGGAAGAGGTTAAAGCCTCCAGCCGTCAGAACCCGTTCATCCGCTTCGAGCAGGATAAGAAGCTGTTCCGTAACGCGCTGGAAGTGGAGGCCCTTACCAAAGGCTTCGATGAAGGCCCGCTGTTTAAAAACTTCAACCTGCTGCTGGAAGTGGGCGAGAAGATTGCCATCCTCGGCGCCAACGGCGTGGGTAAATCCACTATGCTGAAAACCCTGGTGGGTGAACTGCAACCGGACAACGGAACCGTGAAATGGTCTGAAAACGCGCAGATTGGTTACTACGCGCAGGACCATGAATATGAATTCGAAAACGATCTGACTGTCTTCGACTGGATGAGCCAGTGGAAGCAGGAAGGCGACGATGAGCAGGCGGTACGCAGCATTCTGGGGCGTCTGCTGTTCAGCCAGGACGACATCAAAAAGCCCGCCAAAGTGCTCTCCGGTGGTGAAAAGGGCCGTATGTTGTTCGGCAAGCTGATGATGGAAAAACCGAATATTCTGGTGATGGACGAACCGACTAACCACCTGGATATGGAATCGATCGAATCCCTGAACATGGCGCTGGAGATGTATCAGGGCACCCTGATCTTCGTCTCTCACGACCGTGAGTTCGTCAGCTCGCTGGCGACCCGCGTGATCGAAATTACGCCAGAGCGCGTGGTGGACTTCACCGGTAACTACGAAGATTACCTGCGCAGTAAAGGTATCGAGAGTTAAAAAATAGCCGGGTGGCGGCTTCGCCTTACCCGGCCTACATTTTATCCCCTCTCCCTGTGGGAGAGGGTTAGGGTGAGGGCTACAGGCCGCACTACACCACCCACTCGCCCCCTTCAACTCCATTCACCCGCAGCGTACGTTTTTCCCCCGCCGGTAATGATACCTTCAGCGCCTTCCATGCCGGACGATAGCCGCCGCGAGCGTTCACCTTCAGGTTGATGGTTGCGCCATCACACACCATTTCCCATTCCACCCACAGCGCATTGCCGTTCAGGTAGCCCCAGCTTTCACCGTCGTCTTCAAACAGCAGCCCCGAGGTTGTGCCGACGCCTTTCACCGGGAACAGCTTCAGCTCACGGGTATCGTCTTTATCGGCGCTCACGTGACGGATGCGCTCGCTGAGCGGCAGACCGGCCCCGGCGCGCACCAGCAGCGGCAGTTTTTCCAGCGGCGCATCAAGGACGATCGCTTGCCCGCCCGCATACCACGCGTGGGTGTAAAAATCGTACCAGCCGGTTTCGTTATCCGGCAGCCAGACGCGGCGCTCGCGCTGCCCGGCTTCGACGACGCTGGCGACCAGCAGGTCGCGGCCCAGCAGGAAGTCGTCGCACTCTTTGAAGGTTTGCGCATCGTGCTCG
>NZ_QFRV01000119.1:0-8216 GCF_004136805.1 Enterobacter cloacae complex sp. GF14B | reverse complement strand
GCTGGCGCGAGGCCTCCATCCAGCTCTCGCCGGTGATGTGGGCGATGCGAGTCGCCCCGCAGGCGATGAGGTGTTTCGTCACCTGGAAGGCATTGGCGTAGTCGTCCGGGATAAACGACGGCAGCAGCGGCGAGCCGGGGTCGCGCTGGTTGAGCAGCACCAGCGGGATGCGGGTGCAGTCCTGGAATGCCGTCATGTCCACCAGCGTGGTGACCGGTGAGGCGAGGACAATCCCGATGCAGTTGCGCTTCTCCAGCTGGCGGATGATGTTCAGCGCCAGCTCGATGTCGTCGCCGTAGTCGTAGACAGTGAGCAGAGTCTCGTTGCGCCACGCCGCTTCCCGCGCCTGGCTGATGGCGTCGATAAACGGGTCGAAGCTCTGCATGGAGCTCACCAGCAGGGCGATCTCTTCCTGGTTGCGCGGGGCGTGTACGGCGGGGAGGCGGTCGTAGCCGAGCTCGGTAGCGACGCCGATGACCCGCTGGCGGGTGTCGTCGCTGAGCTTGATGTTGCGGGACTGGTTAAGCACCAGCGATACCGTTGCCTGCGACACCCCTGCCGCCCGCGCAATATCGTTCATCGTCACTTTCGTTTTTCGCTTCATCCGTCCTCTCCCTTTCGCGAATTCGCATCATACCCTAACCGCACGCTTTAGCGCCGTCGATCACGTTTCTCAATCATCGAAGCGTGAACTTTGTGAGGGGCATCGCTTTTCTAAACGCCGTGATTTGCGCATTTATCCTGCAACTAATATTTATTAGCTAAATATTATCAGTAAGAGGACGCGTAATGAAAGAGCAGTGGAGCAGGGAGCAGGCACAGGCGTGGTATCAGCAGAAGGGCTGGCTGTGCGGGTTTAACTATCTGCCGTCGACGGCGGTGAACTGGACCGATATCTGGCAGGCAGAGACCTTCGATGCCGAGACGATTGACCGCGAGCTGGGCTGGGCGGCGGACGCGGGCTACAACACCCTGCGCATCAACCTGCCGTTTATCGTGTGGGAGCACGACCGCGACGGGCTGATGGCGCGCATCGACCAGTTTTTGACGATTGCCGACGGCCGCGGCTTCAGCACCATGCTGACCCTGATGGACGACTGCGGCTTCTCCGGCGACGAGCCGTACCTTGGCCCGCAAAAGCCGCCCGTGCCGGGCAAGCACAACAGTCAGGCGGCGGCGAGCCCGGGGCGCGACAAGGTTTGCGATCCGGACTGCTGGGCAGACATTGAGCGCTATATCCGCGACGTTGTGCGCCAGTTCCGCGACGATAAGCGCGTGCTGTTGTGGGATCTCTACAACGAGCCGGGCAACCGCGGCATTTTCGCGACGGGCACGCAGGAGGTGCAGTACGACGCGAAGCTGGAGACCTGCGCGCACGAGTTGATGAAGCTCGCATTCCAGTGGGTGCGCGAAGAAGACCCAACCCAGCCGATCACCGTCTGCGCGTGGCGCCTGCCGCCGGAAGAGGAGGGCGAGACGTTCTTCCAGCATCCGCTGGACCAGACCGCGCTGGCGCTCTCGGACGTGGTGAGCTTCCACGCCTACACCCACACGGGGCGCATGACGGCGATTATTCAGCAGCTGCAACAGCTTGGCCGTCCGCTGTTCTGCACCGAATGGCTGGCGCGCCACGTGGGCAGCACCATCGAAGAGCAGCTCCCGCTGATGTACGCGGCGAAGGTCGCGCCGTACCAGTGGGGGCTGGTGCGCGGCAAAACCCAGACCTGGCTGCCGTGGCCGGTGGTGATGAAGGAGTCCACGGACTACTGCCGCCTCTGGTTCCACGACGTGTTTGAGGAGAACGGCATTCCGTTCTCACGCCGTGAAATCGCATTAATGCAGCAGCTGCGCAAGATCGCCCCGCAGGCGCAGGACTAATAATATCGACCCGGCGGCCGACCGCCGGGCAACCAGGCAGGCATATAACAATGGCAATGACAATGAAAATACCGTCTCGCGAGCTGTGGTCTTATTTTGGCTATGGTTTAGGTCAGTGTTTTAGCTTTGGTTTAGTGGGTTCGTTTATTAACTATTTTTACACCGACGTGCTGGGGATCTCGGCGCTGGCGGCCAGTACCATCTTCCTGATTGCCCGCGCGTGGGACGCGGTTCACGATCCGCTGTTTGCCAGCATTATGGACACCATTAACAGCCGGTTCGGCAAGTTTCGCCACTTTTTGCTGATCGCCCCGCTGCTGATCACCGGCGTCACGCTGCTGTCGTTCTATAAAATCGAAGCGGACATGACCACCAAAATCCTCTACGCCGGGGTGACGTATATCCTGTGGGGGACGCTGTACGCCATCTCCGATATCCCGTTCTGGTCGATGTCGTCGGTGATGACCAACGACTCCGGCCAGCGCACCCGCGCGGTGACGGCGGCGATGCTCGGGGTGAACGCCGGGATCGCTTGCGCCAACATCTTCTTCCCGAAGCTGGCGGCGTTCTTCGCCCAGTACAGCAGCGATAAAGGCTACTTTATGGCGGCGCTGGTGATGATGCTGGTGGGCCTGCCGCTGATGCTCAACGGCTTTATGCAGATCAAAGAGCGCGTGCCGCCGAGCCCGGAAAAGGTGACCATCCGCGACACCTTCCACAACCTGCGCCAGAACAAACCGTTGTTTATCGTCCTGCTGTCGTTCTTTTTCTGTGTGTTTCATAACGTGGCGGGCGGTCTTTATATCTACTTCTTTATCAACAATATGGGCGACGGCAGCCTGCAAATGGCGATTGGCGTGATGGGCATTGTCGCGGCGGTGCTGTGCCTGGTCGCCCCGATGCTGACGCGCCGGATGCAGAAGCGGAAGCTGTTTATGATCCTCTGCGGGCTGGACGTGGCGGTGCGCGTGGTGATGTGGTTTGTCGGTTATCAGCAGGTGACGATGCTGTTCATTCTGCTTGGCCTGAGCACGCTGTTCGTGATGATGACCAACATCCTCACCTCGTCGATGATTGCCGACACCATCGAGTACGCGGAGTACCACACTAACAAGCGCTGCGCGGCGATCACTTTCTCCGGGCAGACCTTTACCGGCAAGATGTCGGTGGCGGTGGGCGGCGGGTTAATCGGCGTGTTTCTGACGATGATCGACTATGTGCCGCAGGCGCAGGCCCAGAGCGATAGCGTGCTGTCGGGGCTGTTCTTCGGGATTTGCCTGCTGCCGGCGATAGGCTCGCTGATCCGCATGGGCTTTATGTCGCGCTTTACCTTTACCGAGGAGAAGCATGCGGAAGTGTGTCGGCTGCTGGCAGAACGCAGGCGGGGGAGCGAGCAGAATGGCATCGGGGATGAGGCGTTGACCCGCCCGGTATCGGTCAATTAATCGCTTCAGACGCCTGCTTTGCAGGCGTCTGCTTCTAATTCCGCAGCTTCAGGGACTCGGGGAGGTGGAGTATCGAGCTCTGAATACTGGTTCCGATGGTAAAAGGGACGATCCACAAACGTAGCGCATGGCTGTCCGGCTTATGAAGTTCGAAGGGATGGGGAAGCGCATCGCTAAAACCGTCATGCTGCGGGTAGATCAGGATCATATCGCCGCGGCTATCGAGATATTTCGTTCCGTAGGCCAGCATCTGGTAAAGATCGCTTTGCGAAATGTTAAAGCCAGGTTTATGAGGCTTAATCTTTTTCCATTTCGTATCGCAAATAATTGAAGAATGTTTCGACGTGTCATACGGGCGAAGCCAGATATCCGGCTTGAGTCTAAACATATACCTGGTGTGATATCGAGCCAGAGTGTGTGTTTTTGCTTGGGTATCAATTTGGTAACGTTGATGATGATGATGCCTCATCCACGCCGCAACAAAGGATTCAAATACCGCTTCCATTGGAAAGAGCAGCGATATGGCATCAGCATGACCCTGCATACAAAGTGGTGACTCCCCGTGTAGGATCAATTTGGCCCACTCCAGCGCCTGTTCATAGTGATGCATATGCCTGTCGAGGCGAACCAGATCGAACGCGTGTGCGGTATCAACAACGGGAGGAATACCTTCGAAGGCCGACTGCAAGGGGCGAAGCTGCTGGATGAGCTGAGGGTTGCGGGTCAGGCGCGAAACCGTATCGATGGCCGTTTTGAGAATGCGGTTCTCCGGTCGGTCAACACTGTACTCGTCATACTCCACCTGAAAGCGATCCCGGCGAACGCTATTTGTCGACAGTTGTGCTGAAACCCGCAGTTTTCCCTTCATCCACGGTAGATTCTCCTGCTGGCGAAGGTAGTCACGCTTAAGACCCTGCTGCAGGACCGCCTGGACGCTCTGGATAAATTGATGAATAAAGATATCCATCAGCGGCATGCGCGAGGTTTTGATACTGGCGGAGGTTGTGGCGATGTGCCGGAAGGTTTTCAGCGTGCGCAGCATCATCATCAGCTGTTCGCGGGTGTTATCATGGCCGGTCTTTGGCAACACCTCGATGAACGCTCCTCCCGGCAGCGCAATGACGCCGACATAGTTTTTCACCTGCAGCACCTTCACGCGCCCGACCGTTTTCAGCGTCAGCAGGCGCGCGTCGTATTCCGCATCGTCGTTCAGGCAGCATTGCTCCAGCCACGCAAAACAGGCCGGAGGAAGCTCCACTGCGTCCTTAACCCGGCCGCTGTCCTCTTTACTGACCAGATAACCGTATTCAAAGGTGGACCACTGCCGCCGCCCGGTCATTCGTCGTTCTCCGCGCCTCGCGCACCTGCATCGTAAATCTGACGCCAGGCGATGGCATTATTCCAGACAGGATCGTCTTCGCCTGCAAGGTGATAGCGCTCTCCCTCTTCCTGCAGATCGTCCGATGCATCCGTTCCAAACAGCCGCTGAATATTTCCCTCGTTTTTGATCGAACGGATGAAGCACAGGGCGGGATCCTGCTTCTGGTTATCTCCAAGGACCAGACGAATTTTCTGCCAGTCGTTGTAAAAGTACTCCTCCAGCAGCGGCAGCACTTTATTTTTCATCACCCGCTGCAGACGGGCGAAAGCAACGTCATCGTCCTCCGTCTCAATTACCGGTATGAAAAAAGCGTGCCCGAGCGTGTGCTCGCTATCGTACAGTGCCTCAATGCGTTCATTGAGCATCTGCAGTAGCCGTTTGAGATCGATACCTTTGATGACGTGGCCTTCCAGAATGGAGGCTTTCGGCAGCATGGCCTTAAACTCGAAGCGGCGGCGCAGGGCGGTGTCCAGAGCGGTCAGGGAACGGTCCGCGGTATTCATGGTGCCGACCAGGAACAAGTTGTTTGGCACGCTGAATTTTTCGCCCGAATAGGGTAGCGTCACGCTCAGGGCCTCGGGTTCACCCATGCGCTTGGATTTCTCAATTAAGGTGATGAGCTCTCCGAAAATTTTGGAGATATTGCCACGGTTAATCTCGTCAACAATCAGCACGTAGTTCTGGCGTTTTGCCGGTGCATTTTTTTTCGGTGTGACGGGAAGATTATAATTATCATGAAGATAGTTGAGGATACCCCGGACATACGACTCGTTGTGGATATCAATCCCGTTGTTCTGATACCAAGCTTTGATGTCCTTCACGTAGGCGTTGTATCCATTCCCCAGATCCCCTTTTTTGCTGTTTAAAGGGAAGATGCCGAAGTTCGTTTCACTTTTATAGGTGACGCCGAACGGTTTACCTGATGTCGTTTTAAGCGTGGCGGCTTCGCCATTCAGCAGTTCTTTTTGAAACTTTGATAGCGCCTCGTTCAGCGCCAGCTGTTCACCTGCGTAACCAAACGCCGCATCCTCACAGATTTGCTTAAAGACGCCGGATTTAATGTCATAGCGAACGTTACCGTCACGGGTGGTATCGGCGCGTAGCCCTTCAATAAACTCTTCATAACCAAAGCTTTGGTGGAAAGTGACAAAGCGGATGCGCTGTTCGGAGACCAGCCGGTCATAAAGCGCTTTAAGTGCGTTTCGGTAATCACTGCCCTGAAGGCCATCCAGCAGGCGGGAATACTCAGCGGGTTCACAGGCGCGGACGGCATGCTCAACGGTGGAATAGGTTTTACCCGTCCCCGGAGGGCCATAGAGAATGACGTTCAGTGGAACATCCGCCACGCTCTCATCCGTATCCTGATCGTCGTCTTCGGCCCAGGACTCGCTACCTACCAGGCCGATATCGCTCTTATCTTTGATGAAATGCGTGTAGAGATGCCACAGCGACATATTGAGTTCGACAGGGTCTACATGGCCGCCCAGCTCGCGGTTCAGAGCCGCCTTCAGCTCCAGGTTTTTTTCAAACCACGTCCCTTTCCCGGCGAGCCCAAGCCCGAAGCGGTTATTACAGTAGTTATAAATGCGGGAAAACATTTTGGTATTTACCACGTTCGAAACCCGCTCAGGGTACAGCGTGGCAAAAGCCCGGTGACACAACGCCCAGTACTGTTTCTTGAGAATGGATTTGGCCTTAAGCGCCTGTAGCTTGTTGACCACCTTTTCATATACGGCCGGGGTGCAGCCCTGTGCCATCAGGGTTGTGATTTCCCGCAGGTGAATCTGGGCCGCATTGTATTCGTTCTGCGACATTCCACCCTGTTTAATGCTGGCGACGCCGTTGGAGCGTTCATACCAAAGTGCCTTGATAAGGCTTTGATCACGAAACTCGGGTCGCTCTGTCGCTACGCGTTTGACCATCTGGTGATAGGCTGGCCCCCATTTAGGGCTGTATCGGCTGTTGTTATTGATATGCTCATTAAAGAAGGGGGCTAACGCGGTGCGATCCTGAACCATCATAAACTCCGGAAGTCGGGTAAAGGCGGTAAAGGTCAGTATTTTATAGGATTAATCTGAATAGTGTCACTGCTTGTTCAGGTGGGTTGAGGTGAAAAGGGGGCTGTCGCCGTTGGCATCAGCCCTCAGACTTACAGCGACTTCACAAACGCCAGCAGATCTTCGTTGAGCTGATCCTGGTGGGTCAGCGCGAAGCCGTGCGGCGCGTTGTCGTACACCTTCAGCGTGGCGTTTTTGATCATCTCCGCCGCCAGCTTGCCGGTCGTTTCAAACGGCACGATCTGGTCGTTGCTGCCGTGGATCACCAGCGTCGGCACGTCGATTTTCGCCATATCCGGGCGGAAGTCGGTTTCGGCGAAGGCGGTCACGCAGTCGATGGTGCCCTTCAGGGACGCCAGCAGGGCGATGTTCAGCGTCTGGGTCAGGGCACCCGCGGAAACGGTCTGCCCGGCGTTGATGCCGTAGAACGGGGTGGCGAAGTCGCTGATGAACTGGGCGCGATCTTTACGCAGTCCGTCGCGAATGCCGTCGAACACGCTCTGATCCACACCCTGCGGGAAGGAGTCGGATTTGCCGAAGATTGGCGTGACCGCGCCCAGCAGGGCAAGACCGGCCACGCGTTCGCTGCCGTAGTTGTTGATGTAGCGCGTCACGTCGCCGCCGCCCATGGAGAAGCCCACCAGCGTCACGTCGCGCAGATCCAGCGTGGTGATCAGGTCGTTAATGTCGGACGCAAAGGTGTCGTAGTCGTAGCCGTTCCACGGCTGATCCGAGCGGCCAAAGCCGCGACGGTCAAAGGCGATGGCGCGGAAGCCGCGCTCGGCCAGATAGTTCAGCTGGCTGTCCCACATGTCGCCGTCCAGCGGCCAGCCGTGGCTGAAGAGAACCGGTTTGCCCGCGCCGCCGTCCTTGTAGTAAATCTGCGTGCCGTCTTTTGCCTTAAACGTTGCCATAGTGTGTTCCTGTACAGGTGATGGTTAGGGTTATACCGGCGCGACCAGATAACGAATTGCCGGTGATGTTGTGCCCTGATGAAAAGCCAGAACGCGGCTCTGCAGCAGGAGGTCATTCATGGTGTGGCGCTCCTGCTGGCGCAGATGCTCAATCCAGGAGCCCATCAGGAAGGTCTCGATAAACAGGCCGGGGCGCTCAATATCTTCGTATACCGCCCAGCTCATCGCCCCGGCGCGGCGTCGCACCCGGCGCAGCTCGTGGACCGCCTCCAGGAAGGCTTTTGCGTTGTGCGGGTCGATGATGTACTCGTGCGAGACCAGCACCGGGCCGCGCTCGTTCGGCAGGTCGTTCTCCACGCCGTCCAGCGGCTGGCCGCTCAGGTCGAGGTTTAAATCAGGATCTTTCTCCAGCTTCCAGCGGAACACGGTGGCGCTTGCCAGCACCATCCCCAGCGTGGCGACCACCAGCGAGGTCGGGGTGCCGAACTGAGAGGCAATCTGCCCCCAGATGGCGCTGCCTGCGGTCATCGAGCCGAAGAAC
>NZ_QFRV01000118.1:0-8101 GCF_004136805.1 Enterobacter cloacae complex sp. GF14B | reverse complement strand
CTGCGACGAGCGAGCCTGGCGAGCAGGCAACGCGATAGCGCGTCGCCACGTAGCCAAACGCCTGCGCCCACTGCTCTAGCGCCTGATCCGTCATGTTTTCACCCTGCGGGATATCGCGTTGCTTCATGGCTGGATCTCCACGGTCTGGATGGTGCGGTTTTCAAGATCGAACGCGTGACGCAGGCGCCCGGTGTTGTACAGACAGTTGAGCTGAAGCTGATGCAGCTGTCCGGCGGTTTGCTGTTGGGTAAAGCGCGCCTGATACACCTCCTGCTCGGCGTTGAGCACGTCGAGCAGCGGGCGGGAACCAAGATCGAGATACTGCTGCTGATACAGCTCGCGGGTGCGGGCGCTGAGCGCTTCCTGACGGCCCTGGATCTGAAGCGTGCTCATCAGGCTCATCACCTGGCTGCGCGCTTCCAGCAGTTTTTGCCGCACCTCAAGACGGGTGCGCTGGATGGTGGACTGGGCGGATTCCACCGCGTGTCCGGCGGCGTTACGCCGGGCGGTGAGGCCGCCACCCTGATAGAGCGGCATTTGCACTTTAACCCACGCGGAGTACTGGGTGCGGTCCCGCGTTTCGTTGCCCGCGTAGCGGTCGTTCAGGTAGTGACGAACTTCCGGCTCCAGAGAAACGGTAGGGGTCATTTGCGCGTTGGCATAATCGAGATTTGCCTGCGCGACGTTGGCCTGCGCCCAGGCCGCTAATACCGAGGGCACCAGACGATCGTCCGGCTCGGCGATGTCGCAGCTGCGGGCCAGGCTTTGCGGAAAGTCATTGCTGACCGCGTTCAGGCTATCCCAGCCCAGCAAGCTCATCAGCGTGGCGCGCGAGCTGTCGAGGCTCGCCTGATACTGCATCAGCTGCGCACGCGCCCCTTCGATACGGGCATCGGTCTGCACCACGTCAGAGAGTGACGTTGCGCCTTCATCATTACGTTGTTTCGTCAGGGTGCCGATGGAGGACAGGGCATCCAGCTGTTCTTTGGCGGTCTCGACCATCTGCTGCCAGGTCTGCACCTGCACCATGGCGATGGCGGTATCGTGGGCGATGGTGTCGATGCTCACCAGCACGTTGGCCTGCTGCTGGGCGACGCCCGCGTTTTCGGCGCGCACCTGGCTTGCGACTTTGCCGAAGTCGTACAGCATTTGCGAAAGAGAAAGCACCAGCGAGGGGGTAAAGCCATTATCGTCGCCGTCGTGGCTATAGCCGTTATCCATGCCAGCGTTAATTTGCGGATAATATTTCGATTTAGCGACGTCCACATTTTCGCTCTGCTGATAAAGTTTGCCGACGGCTTCACTGATAGCCGGATGCCAGGTCACGGCGCGGTTAACCGCTTCATTCAGCTGTAGCGTGCCGGGGGCGGCTTTGCTGGCTACGGGCGCCACGCGGCCATTTAAAGAGGGGAGTTCCTGCGTTTCGCTTAATTGTCCGGTATTAATCATCGCCGCAGGGTTTGCCGCGATAGCGGGCACAGATATCAGGCAGCACGAGAGCCACCAGTAAGGCATCTTCTTTCCCATGTCTTGTCCCTAATAAAAAAAGTACTGCTTTTTTGTTTATGCCCGGGCGCTGCGCGCGCCCGGGTCATTTCTTGCAGGTGCTATCAGGTAATGATGTGTTGCTGGTTTACAAGCTCGTCGTAGGTGGTCTGAACATTGTCCAGCGTAACGAGTGTAGATTTAGTGTAGGCGGCTCCCGTGCCGTCACGGTCGATGGAGATCACAGTATTGTTACCGCTTTGTGAAACAGAGACATAGTTCCCCAGCGTCGACGCGCTACCGTTCCACCCCACCAGCAGATCGCCAATGTCGATCTTGTCTCCCTGCGTGAGGGAGAAGTTCGTCCAGTGGTCGCCCGTGCTGTTACCTGCGGTGGCGTTACCCGCCGTGTTGTTCAACACCTGATAAATCAACGTGTCGCCGTAGGCCGTACCGCTAATCACATCGTTATGCTCCGAACTGACAAATTTCGGCGCCATGTCAATGGTCAGCGACGCGGTATCTTTAACACCGTTGGCATCGGTCAGTGTGTAGTTAAAGACCTCCTTGCTGGTAATGGTAGAGAGCGAAATACCCGGGTTGAGGGTGTAGGTGTAACTGCCGTCAGCGGCAATCGCCAGCGTCCCGTAGTGGCCCGTGATGTTTGACATCGTGCTGCCGGTGTACGGATCCAGCGTAGTGGTAACGCCGTCGTAGCCGGTAATGCTCACGCGGGTATCAACCGAGTGGAGCTGGTCCATCGCCCCTGCGGAGTCGGTGCCGTCGAAGATATTGCCGTCAACGGTGTGGGTACCCGTCGCGTCGAACTGCGACAGCGAGTAGCTGGTGCCGGTCACGCTTGGGGTGATGGTGATATTTCCTACCCCCAATGGCCCCATTTTGCCCGTATAGCTCAGCGTATAGGTTCCCGCCTCCAGATCGAGACCCGTCAGGTTGATGGTCGCCGTGCCGCCCAGCAGTAACCCACCGTTAAACGAGCCGGTTCTGACGGTGGTTGCGCCGTTGGACAGCGTCCAGTCCACCGTTAACCCGGTAAGCGTCAGCAGCGAGGCGACGTTAAACGACAGAACCACGTTATGCAGCGCGGTATTAGGATCCACCACGAAGGTCCCGCTCCCGCTGCCCTGGGTTGAGGCAAGCAGCGCAGCGTTCCAGCTCGCCGACCCGACCGTCGTATCGGAATAGGCGGCCGTATGGTGAACCGACGTGACGTCCATCGCGGTGCTGACATCGTTTACCGCATCCATTGGGCGCGCGGTTGGGGTGATGTTCAACGATGCCGTGTCTTTCGAGCCGTCAGGCGCGGTGATGGTGTAAACGAAGGTATCCGGCGTGCTGATATGGTCCGCGCCGACCCCGCTGTTCAGGGTGTAGGTGTACTCTCCGGCCGCGTTGATCCGCAGCGTACCGTACTCGCCGGTGATCTCCGTCAGACCGCTGCTGTTCACCGCCACGCCGTTAACGTCGGAGACTACGGTACCCGCTGGCGCAATATCATCCGCCAGCACATCGCCGGTGGTGCTCTCGCTCACGCTTGCCACGCTGTAGACATGATCCTGCAAGACGTTCAGCGTGTAGGCCGTCAGCGCGGTGATCCCCGCCGCCGTATTGAGCAGGAACAGGTACTCACCGGCGGGCAGATTCAGCGTCAGCTGCGGGGAGGTGCCGCCCAGCAGCGGCGCGCGCAGCCAGCCGGGTTCAACGCGCATCTGCTCGAAGGTCTGCGTCGCATTGTTGAACTTATAGATGTAAAGGTCGAACACCGAGGCCAGCGCGACGCCGCCCACGGACGCCTGAACGGTCATGGTACGGGTGGTGCCTTCTTCCACGTTATAGATGATCGGGTTGGCCAGATCGTCCAGCAGGTTCAGCCCCAGCGTATTGCCAAGGTTGATCCCCACCAGGGTAAAGCCGCCCTGCGACGAGGTGCCGTTGTTGATCGCCTCCACGGTGGTATCGAAGGTCAGCGAGGCGGTATCGTCCACGGCCACGATACCGCTGCTGCTGGTGCCTTCGCCCAGCGACAGCACCAGATTTGCCGAGGCGCTGGTGCCGTTGTGGGTGATGGTGTAGGTAAAGTTCTCCGTGCGGCCAATGACGGCGGCGCTGGTGTTGGTCAGGTTATAGGTATAGCTGCCGTCCAGGTTGATGGTCAGCGTGCCGTACTGCCCCTGAATCACTGTGCCGTCAGCCGTAACGCTGGTGGTGGTGCCCTGGGCGTTGGTGACCGCAGTGACGGTGGTGCCCGCCGGGGCGTTGTCGCTGCCTGCGGTTGGATCCACGTCGGTGATGACGTTACCGACAATGTTGGTTTCGCCGGACACGGTGCCTGCGCTGGTCTCTTTCACCGCCACATCGAGGCTGGTGTAAGAACCGGTTGCCAGCAGGTTAGTGTTGTAGCTCAGGACGCGATACTGACCATCCGCCAGACCGGTCAGGTTCAGCGACACCCCCGTCGCGCCGAGGGTCAGCAGGTCAGCGAACTGCGGCTGTCCGGTATCGACCACGGTGGTCCAGGTGTTGTTGGCGGCGTCAAAGCGCTGTACCACCAGCTCAAGGGTATTGAGCAGGGAAAGAACGGCACCCGTGGCGTTGGCGTTCACGGCAATATCCGCACTGCCGCCGTTGCCGACGGTGAAACCTACCTGCGCGGTGTCGTTGCCGAGCAGCGTCAGCACGTTACCTACGGCACCCACCAGCAGGAAACCATAGTCGCTGTACTGCGAGTTGGTCACCGTTGCGGTGGTCGTCAGCGCCAGCTCTTCAACGTTGGTGCTGGCAGAGAGCGGCACCACCGGCGCAAGGGCTGAGCCGGGCAGCGAGACGTTCCCTGCCGCATCGGTGGCGGTGATTTGCAGCGTCTGGCCTTCCGTCTGTTTATTGAGGAAGGTGTAGCTCCAGGATCCGTTGCTGTCTGCCGTGGCGGTGACCGTTGAATTGTCCGCCAGACGGATGGTGACGGTGCTGCCCGCTTCGGCGCTACCGGTCAGTACGCTGCCGTCTGCGTTGAAGGTCCCGGTTGGAGCCGTTGGCGCAGTGAGATCGACAATGACGGTGGTCGACGTGGAAATCGGGCTGGTGCCCGAGCCGTTGCTCGCCGTGGCGGTGAAGGCATGTGGCCCTTCGCTCAGCACCGGCGTGGTGAAGCTCCAGTTGCCGCTGGCATTCGCGGTGACCGTGCCCATCAGCACCCCGTTGTTATAGAGGGTGATGGTCGCGTTCGGCTGCGCCGTGCCGCTCAGGGTTGGCGTGGTGTCATCGGTGGTTTTCCCGTTGGTCAGGTTGCCCGTCACTGTGCCGACGTTATCGTCGATGTTAGCGATAACCGGCGCGTTCGGGATCGTGGTGATCGGGGCAATCACGGAGGTGGTGATACCCGCGTTACCGGCCTTATCGGTAGCAAAGACAATCAGTGACTCCCCGCCGGTCTGTGGAGGGGTGAGGGTGGCGCTGAAGTTTCCGCTGCCGTCCGCAACGGCTGTGCCAAGCACGGTTCCGGTGCTGCTGGTGATGGTGACGGTACTTCCCGCTTCCGCCGTACCGGTAACCTGCGTCCCGTTGGTGATCACCGCCAGCCCGGTTGGGGCTGCTGGCGGCGTCAGGTCAACATTGATCGTGATAATCGGCGATGGCGCGCTGGTATTGCCCGCGGCATCGGTGGCGGTGGCGGTGAAGCTATGCGCGCCTTCGATCAGCGTGGTGCTGGTTTGCGGCAGCGTCCAGTTGCCGTTGGCATCGGCAGTGACGGTTCCCACCAGCGTCGTGCCGTCGTAAATACGTACGGTGGCATTGGCTTCCGCCGTACCGTTTAAGGTCGGACGGGTGTCGTTGGTTGGGTTGGTGCCGGTGACAGGGCCGGTGACGGTTCCCACATCATCCACAATCGAGGTGATTGCCGGTGCGACAGGGGCGGTGGCATCCACATTGATGGTGTAACCCCCGGTCTGTGCGCTGGCGTTGCCCACGGCGTCGGTGGCGGAGAAGGTCAGATTATGCGGCCCGTCAGCCAGCGGGGTGGACGGCGTAAAGCTCCACGCGCCGCCGGTGGCGACCGCGGTGCCAATCTGTACCCCATTGTCGTAGATGGTTACCGTCGCGCCGGCTTCTGCCGTACCGGTGAGCGTTGGTCGTGCATCGTTGGTTAACCCGCCGTTGGCGACAGGCGTCGCAGCATTACCGACGTCGTCGGTGACACTGGTCAGCACCGGTAGGGCTGGCGGCGTGGTGTCAATGATCAGGCTGAAGTCGGCGGACGGCGCGCCGGTGTTACCCGCCTGATCCGTTGCTTCTGCGGTAAAGGTGTGTGACCCGGTGCCCAGCGGCACGGTGATATCGACGGTCCAGTTGCCGTTAGCATCGGCAGTACCGGTGCCCACCAGCGTAGTGCCCTCGTAGATATTCACGGTGGCCAGCGGCTCGCTGGTCCCCACCAGCCGCGGGAGAGGATCGTTCGTGGTCTGGCCGGAGCCAATCGCCCCGGTGATGGTGCCAACATCGTCTATCGCCTGGGTGATAACCGGCGCGGCAGGCACAGTTGTATCCACAACCAGCGTAAAGCCCGGTGAGGCAGGACTGATGTTGCCCGCGGCATCGGTTGCCGTGGCGGTCCAGGTGTGGCTGCCGTTTGCCAGCGTGCCGGTAGTAAAGCTCCATACGCCGTTGGCATCAGCCACGGCGGTGCCCACCGGCTGACCATTCTCATAGATGGTGATGGTCGCGTTGGCTGCCGCGGTGCCGTTCAGCGTTGGCGTGGTGTCGTCTGTGCTTTGTCCCGAGGCGACCGGGCCCAGCACGGGACCGGCATTGTCGGTGGCAGGGGTAAAGACCGGTGCTTCGGGCACCGACGTATCCACCGTCAGGTTGAACGGTGGCGAGGTGACACCGGTATTGCCTGCGGCATCGGTGGCGTTAAAGGTAATGGTATGCGGCCCTTCACCCAGCGCGGTGGTCGGCGTGAAGGTCCAGTTACCCTGGGCGTTGACGACCGCCGTGCCGATTTCCACATCATCGACAATAACGTGCACCGTTGCGCCCACTTCCCCCGTACCGTTGAAGGTTGGACGGGTGTCGTTGGTGGAACCGTTGCTGGCGATGATTCCCGTTCCCGGGCTGACATCGTCTAGCACCGTGGTGACCACCGGGGCCGCAGGGCCAGTGGTATCCACCGTAAAGGCGAACACTGGCGAATTGGCGGAGACGTTTCCAACATCATCGCTGGCGTTTACGCGCAGGTTATACGTCCCGTCCGTCAGGACCGGATCCGGCGTAAAGGTCCAGTTACCGTTGCCGTCGACCGTAGTGGTACCAATCTCCACGCCGTTATTCAGAACGTGAATAGTGGTGCCCGCCTGGCCGGTGCCGCTCAGGGTTGGCGTGGTGTCATTGGTCACCTGCCCGGCGGTAAGCGGGCCGGTTACACCACCCGGGGCGTTGTCGCTGACCGTAACGATCGTCGGCACCTGTGGCGCAGTAAGATCGATTTCGACGCTCCAGGCGTTGGACGGCTGGCTGACGTTGCCCTGCGGATCCGTGGCTCTGACGGTAAAGTCATGCGTCCCTTCGCCGAGGGCGGTTTCAGGAGTAAATGTCCAGACGCCGGTACCGTCTGCTGCCACGGTACCAATCTGCGTGGTGCCATCAAAAATGGCGACGACGCTGTTCGGCTCAGCGGTACCGGTCAGGGTTGGCGTGGTGTCGTTGGTTGGATCGCCGCTTGGAACAGGCGTTGCCGCATTGCCTGCGTTATCCGTCACGCTGGTAATCACCGGCGTGGTGGAGACGGTGTCGACCACAATGGTGATCCCGGCCGACGGGGTGCTCTCATTGCCTGCCGGATCGGTGGCGGTCACGGTCAGGGTGTGGCTGCCGTCGTCCAGCGCAGGCGGCGTGTAGCTCCAGGTGCCAGTCGGACCGACAATAACGGTGCCCAGCGGGTCGCCGTCATCGTACACCGTAATGGTGTCCCCGGCCGTGCCTGTCCCGGTCAGGGTAGGACGGTTATCGTTGGTGCTCTGCCCGTCGGCGATTGGCCCGGTGATCGGACCTACGTCATCGGTCACCGCACCGATGGCTGGCGCTGTCGGGGTGGTAAGGTCGACGGTGACGGTCGCGACAGGCGACTGCCCGCTGGTCGCGCCGGTGGTAGTGTTTGTAGCGGTCACGGCGAAGGTGTGTGGCCCTTCCGTCAGCGGCAACAGAGGCGTGTAGCTCCAGTTGCCGTTTGCATCCGCAACAACGTTGGTCAGCGGAACCAGCACCCCATCCTGATAAATGGCGATCACGCTGCCCGGATCGGCGGTGCCGGTAAGGGTAGGCGTGGTGTCATTGGTGGTTTTATCTTTCACGTCGCCAGTGACAGGATCGACGTCATCGTTGATCGCCGTAATCACCGGCACCGCAGGCAGCTCGAGCGGAGAGTCCGGCACGTCAAAGGTGGTTGACGGGCTGGCATTGCCTGCGGGGTCCGTGGCGATCAGCGTCAGCGTCGCGGCATCCAACTGGGCCGGGGAGAGGGCAATGGAGAAGGAGCCTCCCGTCGCGACCCCGGTCCCGATGATATTGCCGTTGGCGTCACGAACCGTCACCGTGGTTCCGT
>NZ_QFRV01000117.1:0-8630 GCF_004136805.1 Enterobacter cloacae complex sp. GF14B | reverse complement strand
GTCAACGGTATCCGGATGCTGCGCACCCGTCTGGGCGAGCCGGATGCGCAGGGGCGGCGGCGTCCTGTCCCGGTGGCGGGCAGTGAGTTTGTCATGCCAGCGGATGCGGTGATCATGGCGTTTGGGTTTAATCCGCACGCCATGCCGTGGCTTCAGGCGCAGGGCGTCGACACCGACGACTGGGGGCGCATCAGGGCCTCCGTGGAGAGCCGTTATCGCTACCAGACCTCGAATCCGCAGATTTTTGCTGGCGGTGATGCGGTACGCGGTGCAGATCTGGTGGTCACCGCGATGGCGGAAGGGCGCCATGCCGCGCAGGGGATCATGGACTGGCTTGGCGTGCCGCCGCGCAACATGCATTAACGCAGACGGGCGACAAAGCGGGCTTCACAGCGTAGTATAAACAGACTCATTTTGCCGTGGAGCCCGTATGTC
This sequence comes from Enterobacter cloacae complex sp. GF14B, assembly GCF_004136805.1. Classification (NCBI taxonomy): domain Bacteria; kingdom Pseudomonadati; phylum Pseudomonadota; class Gammaproteobacteria; order Enterobacterales; family Enterobacteriaceae; genus Enterobacter; species Enterobacter cloacae complex sp. GF14B. The sequence goes on along the minus strand of NZ_QFRV01000117.1, from coordinate 8,195 downwards.
TCTGAACATTAGCGTTATTAAAGACAAAATCCTTTCTGAAAATTACTTTGTCCTGCGTAACATCACTTACGATCTCACCCGTAAGAACGGGGACGTCATTCGCCATAAACGCGAAGTCTACGACCGGGGCAATGGTGCAACCATTCTGCTGTATAACCGTGAAAAGCAAAGCGTAGTGCTGATCCGCCAGTTTCGCATCGCGACATGGGTCAATGGCAACGCGGACGGACGTCTGATTGAAACCTGTGCAGGTCTGCTGGACGACGATGAGCCGGAAGTGTGTATCCGCAAAGAAGCCATTGAAGAGACGGGTTTTGAGGTGGGGACGGTGCAGAAAGTCTTTGAGCTGTTTATGTCCCCTGGCGGGGTCACCGAGCTGATCCACTTCTTCATTGCGGAATATACCGATGCCCAGCGCACGCACCGGGGCGGTGGCGTGGACGACGAAGACATTGAAGTGCTGGAAATGCCTTTCGCTAAGGCTGTTGACATGGTGAAACGCGGCGAGATCCGCGACGGTAAAGCGGTGATCCTGTTGCAATATCTGCAAACCAGCGGGCTGATGAATGCCGCGGCGGAAGCGCGATAAGTTGTATTTCAGATAAATCTATCCGATAAATCCGATTGAGCCAGCCCGCCCAGGGCACGAAGATACGCCCCAGATTGACCTATTCGTTTGCGGGGCTGTGCCGTTCATGCGCTACTGCGTTTTTCTTCTCTTCTTCATTTGCGTGCTTCCCGCGCCTCGGGTGTGGGCTGCGCCTGCGCAGCAGTCTTTTTCAGACTGGCAGGTGACCTGCAATAACCAGAACTTCTGCGTAGCGCGCAACACTGGCGAGCATCGCGGTCTGGTCATGTCGCTGAGCCGCAGTGCGGGGGCAAAAACGGACGCCAGCCTGCGCATTGATCTCGGTGGGCTTTCGGCGCCTCCGGTGAAAGAGCCTGACATCGCCCCGCGCCTGCTGCTCGACAATGTGCCGCTTAAACTCACGTCGCAACACTGGCAGTTAACCCCCTGGCATCTTAAAACAGACGATACGGGCACCATCACCACGTTTCTGAAAACCATTCAGGAAGGTCAGGCGCTGACTCTGCGCGGGGGGAAGCAGACAATCTCTCTGGCCGGGCTGAAAGCGGCGCTGCTGTTTATCGATGCCCAGCAAAAACGCGTCGGAAGTGAAACGGCATGGATTAAAAAAGGGGATAGTCCACCGCTGAGCGTGCCGCCTGCGCCGGCATTAAAAAAGGTGGCGGTGGTGAACCCCACGCCAACGCCGCTGACGCATAACGAATTGAACGATCTGCTGGATTACGGTAACTGGCGCATGAACCACAGCCAGTGCTCTCTCGATCCGAACCGGCGTGAGGTGCGCGTGACCGCGCTGACCGATGACAAAGCGCTGATGATCATCAGCTGTGAGGCGGGGGCGTACAACACCGTCGACCTGGCGTGGCTGGTGTCGCGTAAAAAACCGTTTGCGGCCAGGAGCGTGAGATTGCGTCTGCCGTTTACCCCTTCCAGCCAGAGTAGCGACATGGAGCTGATGAATGCCAGCTTCGATGAAAAAACGCGCGAGCTGACCACGCTGGCGCTGGGACGCGGGATTGGCGACTGTGGGATCCAGACCCGCTGGCGTTTTAACGGCCAGCGCTTCCGTCTGGTACGCTACGCGGAAGAGCCAAGCTGTGATAACTGGAATGGGCCAGATGCCTGGCCCACGCTGTGGATCACAAGGTAGGGTTTTGCCGATTTGTAGGCCGGGTCAGGCGCAGCCGCCACCCGGCAACGCAGATCGCATTACAGCACGCTCAGCGCCTTCTCCACTACGTTCTCAACGGTAAAGCCGAAGTACGGAAACAGCTTATCGGCCGGGGCGGATTCACCGTAACCCTTCATGCCGACAATCGCCCCTTTCAGACCCACATATTTGTACCAGTAGTCGGCAATGCCAGCTTCAACCGCCACGCGCGCCGCGACGTTTGAAGGCAGCACCGATTCGCGGTACGCCTCATCCTGGGCATCAAAGATATCCGTTGAAGGCAGGGAAACCACGCGCACCGCGTGACCCTCGGCGGTCAGTTTCTCCGCCGCTTTTACCGTGATTTCCACCTCTGAACCGGTGGCAATCAGGATCACGTCTGGCTTGCCGCCGCTGTCTTTCAGGATGTACCCGCCGCGGGCGATATTTTTCACCTGCTCCGGCGTGCGCTCGATCTGCGCCAGGTTCTGGCGCGACAGGATCAGCGCCGTGGGTCCGTTATGACGCTCTACGGCCAGCTTCCAGCCCACTGCCGCTTCAACCTGATCGCACGGACGCCAGGTACTGAAGTTTGGCGTCAGGCGCAGGCTCGCCAGCTGCTCTACCGCCTGGTGCGTCGGCCCATCTTCACCCAGTCCGATGGAGTCGTGGGTGTACACCATGATTTGCCGCGCCTTCATCAGAGCCGCCATACGCGCCGCGTTACGGGCATATTCGACAAACATCAGGAAGGTAGCGGTGTACGGCACGAAGCCGCCATGGTGGGCGATGCCGTTGGCAATGGCGGTCATCCCGAACTCGCGCACGCCGTAGTGGATGTAGTTCCCGGCAATGTCCTCCTTCAGGGATTTAGAGCCGGACCAGATGGTAAGGTTACTTGGCGCCAGATCCGCCGATCCGCCCAGCAGTTCGGGCAGGATTGGGCCAATTGCGTTCAGGGTGTTTTGTGATGCCTTACGGGTGGCAATTTTCGCCGGGTTGGATTGCAGGTTTTCAATCATCGCCTGGGTTTTCTCTTCCCAGTCTTCCGGCAGGCCGCCGCTCATGCGGCGGGTAAACTCAGCCGCCAGCTCCGGATACGCTTTTTTGTAAGCGGCAAACTTCTCGTTCCAGGCCTGCTGCGCTTTTTCACCTGTTTCGCGAGCATCCCAGGCCTTGTAGATCTCTTTTGGGATCTCAAAGGCCGGGTGTTTCCAGCCCAGTTTCTGGCGGGTCAGCGCCACTTCCTCTTCACCCAGCGCCGCGCCGTGCGCCTCTTCTTTGCCCGCTTTGTTCGGCGAGCCGAAGCCGATGGTGGTGCGGCAGATGATCAGGGACGGTTTGTCCTTCACGCTCTGCGCTTCCTGAATCGCTTTTTTCACCGCCTCAGGATCGTGACCGTCGATCTCGTGCACCACGTGCCAGTGATAGGCTTCAAAGCGTTTCGCCGTGTCGTCGGTAAACCAGCCCTCGGTTTCCCCGTCAATGGAGATACCGTTGTGATCGTAGAAGCCAATCAGCTTGCCCAGGCCCAGGGTGCCCGCCAGCGAGCAGACCTCGTGGGAGATCCCCTCCATCAGGCAGCCATCACCCATAAAGACATAGGTGTAGTGATCGACAATCTCGTGGTCGGGCTGGTTGAACTGCGCGGCCAGCGTACGCTCTGCAATCGCCAGGCCGACGGCATTCGCCAGCCCCTGGCCCAGCGGGCCGGTAGTGGTTTCAACGCCCGGCGTATAGCCGATCTCCGGGTGGCCCGGCGTTTTGGAGTGCAGCTGGCGGAAGTTTTTTAACTCCTCAAGCGGCAGATCGTAGCCGGAGAGGTGCAGCAGGCTGTAGAGCAGCATCGATGCGTGACCGTTGGAGAGAATAAAACGGTCGCGATCGTACCAGGTCGGATCGGTCGGGTTGTGCTTGAGGAAGTCGTTCCACAGCACTTCGGCAATATCAGCCATACCCATGGGGGCGCCAGGGTGGCCGGAATTGGCTTTTTGTACGGCATCCATGCTGAGGGCGCGAATGGCGTTGGCGAGCTCTTTACGGGACATAGTTCACTCCGTGGCAAGGTTAAAGTTTGGCAGCGAGAAGATCTTCGAGTTTGCGCTGGTCGACGGCGAACTGACGGATGCCGTCCGCCAGTTTTTCCACGGCCATTGGGTCCTGATTGTGCTCCCAGCGGAATTCCGCTTCGGTCATGGGTTTTGGTTTTGGCAGAACGGTGGAGGTCGGCACAAGCTTGCGGATCACCGTCTCTTCACTCTCCTGAAGCTTTTTCAGCAGGTCAGGGGAGATGGTCAGCCGGTCGCAGCCCGCGAGCGCCAGGATCTGCTCCGTGCGGCGGAAGCTGGCCCCCATCACGATGGTTTCGTAGCGGTGCTGCTTGTAATAATCGTAGATATTACGCACCGATTTTACGCCAGGATCTTCTTCCACCACGTACGGATCCATTGGCTGTTTCGCCTGATACCAGTCGTAGATACGTCCGACAAACGGTGAAATCAGGAACACGCCCGCTTCGGCGCAGGCACGCGCCTGGGCGAAGGAAAACAGCAGCGTCAGGTTGCAGTGGATCCCCTCTTTCTCCAGCACTTCCGCCGCGCGGATGCCTTCCCAGGTAGAGGCAAGCTTGATCAGGATGCGTGATTTATCGATCCCCTGCTCCTGGTAGAGTTCCACCAGGCGGCGAGCCTTGCTGATGCTCTTTTCCTGGTCAAACGAGAGGCGGGCGTCCACTTCGGTGGAGACGCGTCCCGGTATGCTTTTAAGAATTTCCGCACCGATATTGACCGCCAGCTTGTCGCTGGCCTCGGCGACCTGCTGCTCCTGCGTTTTCCCGCGCTGTTTGCCATAGGCAAGGGCGTCATCAATCAGATGACTAAAGTGCGCAAGACCGGCCGCCTTGAGCAGCAGAGAGGGATTGGTGGTCGCGTCTTCCGGCTGGTAGTGACGAATCGACTCGATGTCGCCGCTGTCTGCAACCACGGTGGTAAATTGTTTGATGCCGTCTAGCTGGTTCATAATTACTCCTTGGAAATAAAAGAGTTAGTCGAGTGCGTTAGTTCACACTTCTGAGAAAATCATGATGGACTTAACAAAAAAGCATAGCAGACGGGGGAGGCATTGCTTTCTGAGACGGGTAACATGGCTGTTATAAATTGATAACAATTTTTATTCTGCAATGGTGAGAGTTTGGCAGCCTTCAAAGTTTAGGAGCCTGCCTGCGGCGATACTATGCGGCACACCAGGGTGTGCATAGGAACGTCAACATCACCCTTTTTGACCGAAACGTGAAAGGAATAACAAGATGGATGATCAGTTAAAACAAAGCGCTCTCGATTTTCATGAGTTTCCTGTTCCGGGTAAAATCCAGGTATCCCCGACCAAACCGCTGGCGACCCAGCGCGATCTGGCGCTGGCCTACTCGCCGGGCGTGGCTGCTCCGTGCCTGGAAATCGAAAAAGATCCGCTGGCAGCGTACAAATACACCGCGCGCGGCAACCTGGTGGCCGTTATCTCTAACGGTACGGCGGTGCTGGGGTTAGGGAACATCGGTGCGCTGGCCGGTAAGCCGGTGATGGAAGGGAAGGGCGTTCTGTTTAAGAAATTTGCCGGTATCGACGTCTTCGATATCGAAGTGGACGAACTGGATCCGGATAAATTCATCAACGTGGTGGCGGCGCTGGAGCCGACCTTCGGCGGCATCAACCTGGAAGACATCAAAGCGCCGGAATGTTTCTATATCGAGCAGAAGCTGCGCGAGCGTATGAACATTCCCGTGTTCCATGACGACCAGCACGGCACGGCGATTATCAGTACCGCCGCCATTCTGAACGGCCTGCGCGTGGTAGAGAAAAATCTCTCCGACGTGCGCATGGTGGTCTCCGGCGCAGGCGCCGCGGCCATCGCCTGTATGAACCTGCTGGTGGCGCTGGGCATGCAGAAACACAACATCGTGGTCTGCGACTCCAAGGGCGTGATTTACAAAGACCGCGAGCCAAACATGGCGGAAACCAAGGCGGCCTATGCGGTGGAAGACGACGGCAAGCGCACGCTAGAAGACGTGATTGATGGTGCTGACATTTTCCTCGGCTGTTCAGGCCCGAAAGTACTGACCCAGGAGATGGTGCAGAAGATGGCGCGCGCGCCAATGATCCTGGCCCTGGCGAACCCGGAGCCGGAAATTCTGCCGCCGCTGGCGAAGGCGGTGCGTGAAGACGCGATCATCTGTACCGGACGTTCGGACTACCCGAACCAGGTGAACAACGTGCTCTGCTTCCCGTTCATCTTCCGCGGTGCGCTGGACGTCGGCGCTACGGCAATCAACGAAGAGATGAAGCTCGCCGCCGTTCATGCTATCGCAGAGCTGGCGCACGCCGAGCAGAGCGAAGTGGTGGCCTCCGCCTACGGCGATCAGGATCTGAGCTTCGGCCCCGACTACATCATCCCTAAACCATTTGACCCGCGTCTGATCGTGAAGATCGCGCCAGCGGTGGCTAAAGCGGCGATGGACTCCGGCGTGGCGACGCGGCCGATTGAAGATTTCGATGCCTACGTCGATAAACTCACCGAGTTCGTCTACAAAACCAACCTGTTTATGAAGCCGATCTTCTCCCAGGCGCGCGCTGACGCGAAGCGCGTGGTGCTGGCGGAAGGGGAAGAGGCGCGCGTGCTGCATGCCACGCAGGAGCTGATCACCTTAGGGCTGGCGAAACCGATCCTGATTGGTCGTCCGAGCGTGATCGAGATGCGTATTCAGAAGCTGGGCCTGCAAATTAAGCCGGGCGTCGACTTTGAGATCGTCAATAACGAATCCGATCCGCGCTTCAAAGAGTACTGGAACGAATACTATTCGATCATGAAGCGTCGCGGGATCACCCAGGAGCAGGCGCAGCGGGCGGTGATCAGCAATACCACGGTGATCGGCGCGATCATGGTTCATCGCGGTGAGGCGGATGCGCTGATCTGCGGCACCATCGGCGAGTACCATGAGCATTTCAGCGTGGTGCAGGAGATCTTCGGCTATCGCGAGGGCGTCCATACTGCCGGCGCAATGAACGCGCTGCTGCTGCCAAGCGGTAACACCTTTATCGCCGATACCTACGTCAACGACGATCCTTCCCCGGAGGAACTGGCGGAAATCACCGTGATGGCGGCGGAAACCGTGCGCCGCTTTGGTATCGAGCCGAAAGTGGCGCTGCTGTCGCACTCTAACTTCGGGTCATCCAAATCCGCGGCGGCGTGCAAAATGCGCCAGACGCTGGACCTGGTGCGCGAGCGTGCGCCGGAGCTGATGATCGACGGCGAGATGCACGGCGACGCCGCGCTGGTGGAGAGCATTCGTAATGAACGTATGCCGGACAGCCCGCTGAAAGGCTCGGCGAACGTGCTGATTATGCCGAACGTAGAAGCGGCGCGTATCAGCTATAACCTGCTGCGTGTGTCGAGTTCTGAAGGGGTGACCGTAGGGCCAGTGCTGATGGGGGTGTCAAAACCGGTGCATGTGTTAACGCCGATTGCCTCCGTGCGTCGTATCGTCAACATGGTGGCGCTGGCGGTGGTTGAGGCACAGACGCAGCCGCTGTAATTAACCCCACCCCTCACCCTAACCCTCTCCCCTGAGGGGAGAGGGGACAGCTCCGAGCCGTCTTTTCACCCTCGCCCCTTTGGGGAGAGGGCCGGGGTGAGGGGTAAGGGTTACACCCAGTCCCGAACCCGAATAAACTCACTCAAGGCAGCCTCCGGGCTGCCTTCTTTTGGCGCGTAGCTGTATTCCCAGCGCACCAGCGGCGGCATCGACATCAGAATGGACTCCGTGCGCCCACCGGTTTGCAGGCCAAACAGCGTCCCGCGATCCCATACCAGGTTAAACTCCACGTAGCGCCCGCGGCGGTAAAGCTGGAACTCACGCTCGCGCACGCCGTAGTCGGTGTCTTTGCGGCGTTCGACAATCGGAATATAGGCGTTGGTAAAGCCTTCACCCACCGCGCGCATAAAGCTGAATGCGGTATCAAAATCCGGGGTGTTGAGATCGTCAAAGAACAGTCCGCCGATGCCGCGCTGCTCGTCGCGGTGCTTCAGATAGAAATAGTCATCGCACCATTTTTTGTATTTCGGGTAAACGTCTTCGCCAAACGGCAGGCAGAGGTCGCGCGCGGTGGTGTGCCAGTGCACGGCGTCCTCTTCGAAGCCATAGTAAGGCGTTAAGTCGAAACCGCCACCAAACCACCAGACCGGATCGGCCCCCGGTTTTTCCGCGATGAAAAAGCGCACGTTGGCGTGGCTGGTTGGCACAAACGGGTTATGCGGATGCACTACCAGCGAGACGCCCATCGCCTCGAAGCTGCGGCCCGCCAGTTCAGGCCGATGCGCCGTGGCGGACGCTGGCATTGCATCACCGTGGACGTGGGAGAAGTTGACCCCGGCCTGTTCAAAAATACCGCCGTTACGCAGCACGCG
>NZ_QFRV01000116.1:0-8876 GCF_004136805.1 Enterobacter cloacae complex sp. GF14B | reverse complement strand
GGCGAGGGTTCCCGCCGCGATCGTATCCACTGGCAACCGCTCAGCGAGCAGGCCATTGCCCGCGCGCTGGCGGAGAACAAACGGGTGTTCGTCGACGTGACCGCCGACTGGTGCGTGACCTGTAAAGCCAATAAATACAACGTGCTGCTGCGCGACGACGTGCAGGATGCGCTCTCCGCCCCGGACGTTGTCGCCCTGCGCGGCGACTGGAGCCGCCCCTCAGATACCATCAGCCAGTTCTTAACCACGCGCGGCAGCGCCGCCGTGCCGTTTAACCAGATCTACGGACCGGGATTACCGCAGGGCCACGTGCTGCCTGCGTTGTTAAGCCGCGAAGCGGTGCTGAGCACCCTGTCCGATGCAAAAGGAAAATAACATGAGAGCCTTAATAGCCTTACTTCTGCTGTCGTTATCAACGTTCGGTTTCGCCGCACCGTCAGATGACGCTTCCAGCGACCAGCTGGCAAAACTGCTGTTTAACGACACCAACAGCCCGCGAACCGGCGCGGCATCGCCGAAGCTGACCATCGTCTCCTTCACGGACTACAACTGCCCGTATTGCAAGCAGTTCGACCCAATGCTGGAGAAAATCGTGCAGGAAAATCCCGACGTGCAGCTCATCGTCAAACTGCTGCCGTTTAAGGGACAAAGCTCGGTAAATGCCGCGAAAGCGGCGCTCTCGACGTGGCAGCAGGCGCCGGATAAATTCTGGGCGCTGCACCAGCGATTGATGATGAAAAAGGGCTATCACGATGACGCCAGCATCGCCGCCGCGAAGGTCAAGACCGGAACGGACGGCATTAAAACGGATGATAAAACCATGGACAGCTTAAAGATGAACCTCATCCTGGCGCAGGTGCTGAATATTCAGGGTACCCCGGCGACCATTATCGGCGACCAGATGGTGGCGGGCGCCATTCCGTATGACGACCTGGAGGGGCTGGTCAAAGAACAGCTGGCAAACGTCCGTGGCAAGTAAGCTTCCGCGCCTGCTGCGCGAACTGGGCGTGTGGCTGCTGATTGGCATAGCCGTGAGCCTGGCGGTGGACTATTTCCGCCAGCCCGCGCTGCCGCAGAATTTCTCCGCGACGGCACTGCACACCCTCGACGGTCAGCCCGTCGATCTTATCGCCATGAGTAAGGAGCGACCGCTGCTGGTCTACGTCTGGGCGACATGGTGCGGCGTTTGCCGCTACACCACGCCGTCGGTGGCGGCGCTTGCCGCGGACGGGGGTAACGTGATGTCGGTTGCGCTGCGCTCGGGCGATAACGCGACGCTCGAAACATGGATGAGGAAGAAGAAGGCGATGATGCCCACGGTCAACGACGCCAGCGGAGAACTGGCGCGTGAGTGGGACGTTAAGGTGACGCCAACGCTGGTGGTGATCTCTCACGGTGAGGTGAAGTCGATCACCACCGGCTGGACCAGCGGCTGGGGAATGCGCCTGCGGCTGTGGCTGGCGTCGTAGCGTTACTTCCCGCCAGCCAGCTCCAGGAAGCTACCGGTAACATAGGAGGCTTTGTCGCTCAGCAGCCAGGCAATGGCCTGGGCGACCTCCTCCGGCTGACCGCCACGCTGCATCGGTAACATCGACTTCACCCGATCCACACGCCCCGGCTCGCCGCCGGAGGCGTGAATATCGGTATAAATCAGGCCTGGCCGCACGCCGTTAACGCGAATGCCCTGTGCCGCCACCTCCAGCGCGAGGCCGGTAGTCAGGGAATCCACCGCCCCTTTTGAGGCGGCATAATCCACATATTCCCCCGGCGCGCCCAGCCGTGACGCCGCCGAGGAGACATTCACAATCGCGCCGCCCTTGCCGCCGTGTTTATGCGACATGCGCTTAACCGCTTCACGGCAGCAGAGAAAATAGCCGGTGACGTTGGTAGCCAGCACGCGGTTAATACGTTCAGCGGAGAGGTGTTCGATGGTGGATTGTTCAAACAAAATCCCGGCGTTGTTCACCAGCGCGGCGAGCGGCTCACCTTCGCGATCGATGCTGGCGAACATCGCCATCACCTGCGCCTCATCGCTGATGTCCGCGCGCACGGCAAAGGCTTTACCGCCCGCGTCCACGATCTGATTAATGACCTCTGTCGCGGCTTTGATGTTGTGATGAAAATTCACCGCAACGGTGTAGCCTTCGCTTGCCAGCTGTAGCGCGGTGGCTTTACCAATACCCCGGCTGGCGCCGGTGACCAGTGCAATTGCCATTCTTTTCTCCCAATAAAAAAGCCGGGTAGCGGCTTCGCCTTACCCGGCCTACGTTACTACAGGAACAACGTTACTGGTATTCGCTCATCGGTACGCAGGAGCAGAACAGGTTACGGTCGCCGTAAACATCATCAAGACGTTTCACGGTTGGCCAGTATTTGTTTGCCACACCTGCCGGGAAGACAGCCAGCTCGCGGGTATAACCGTGGTTCCACTCTGCCACCAGTTCGTTCTGGGTATGCGGCGCGTTAACCAGCGGGTTATCTTCCAGCGTCCACTCCCCGCCTTTCACGTGGTCGATTTCGCTGCGGATCGCCAGCATGGCGTCGATAAAGCGATCCAGTTCCATCTTGCTTTCAGACTCGGTCGGCTCAACCATCAGCGTTCCCGCAACCGGGAAGGACATGGTTGGCGCGTGGAATCCGTAGTCGATCAGGCGCTTGGCAATATCCAGCTCGCTGATGCCCGTCTCTTCTTTCAGAGGACGAATATCGAGGATGCATTCGTGCGCCACGCGACCGTCGCGGCCGGTATAGAGCACCGGATAGGCGTCCTTCAGACGCGTTGCGATGTAGTTGGCGTTAAGGATCGCTACCTGGCTGGCCTGCTTCAGCCCTTCCGCGCCCATCATGCGGATATACATCCAGCTGATTGGCAGGATAGAGGCGCTGCCGAACGGTGCCGCGGAGACCGCGCCCTGACGGGTCAGCATGCCTTCAATCTGCACCACGCTGTGGCCCGGCACAAACGGTGCCAGGTGCGCTTTCACGCCGATTGGGCCCATACCCGGGCCGCCACCGCCGTGCGGAATGCAGAACGTTTTATGCAGGTTCAGGTGCGACACATCCGCGCCAATAAAGCCCGGAGAGGTGATGCCCACCTGGGCGTTCATGTTTGCGCCGTCGAGGTAAACCTGGCCGCCGAACTGATGCACCACTTCACACACTTCACGGATGGTCTCTTCGTACACGCCGTGGGTGGATGGGTAGGTCACCATGATGCAGGAGAGTTTGTCGCCCGCCTGCTCGGCTTTGGCGCGCAGGTCGGCCAGATCGATGTTGCCGTTTTTGTCGCACGCCACAACCACCACTTCCATTCCTGCCATCTGGGCAGAAGCCGGGTTGGTACCGTGGGCGGAGCTTGGGATCAGGCAGATATCACGGTGGCCTTCATTGCGGCTTTCGTGATAGTGACGGATCGCCAGCAGACCAGCGTATTCACCCTGCGCGCCGGAGTTCGGCTGCATGCAGAGCGCGTCGTACCCGGTCAGCTTCACCAGCCAGTCGGAGAGCTGGTTGATCATCATGTGATAACCTTCCGCCTGCTCAGCCGGGCAGAACGGGTGCAGCTCAGAGAATTCAGGCCAGGTAATTGGGATCATCTCAGCCGCGGCGTTCAGCTTCATGGTGCAGGAGCCCAGCGGGATCATCGCCTGGTTCAGCGCCAGATCTTTACGTTCCAGCGAGTGCATGTAACGCATCATCTCGGTTTCGCTGTGATAGCGGTTGAACACCGGATGAGTCAGGATCGCGTCGTCGCGCAGCATGCTTTCCTGAATGGAGCGGCTGTCGAGCGCAACCTCTTTGTCGAGCGTATCAACGTCCAGACCGTGTGCGTCACCCAGCAATACGTTGAACAGGGTCAGGATATCGTCACGGGTGGTGCTTTCGTCCAACGTAATGCCGACCGCATTGTGAATGTCGCTGCGCAGGTTGATTTGCGCTGCCTCGGCGCGCGCCAGCACGGCCGCTTTGTCTGCCACCTCGACGCACAGGGTGTCGAAATAGTGTTCATGACGCAGTCTGAGATCTTTCTGTTGCAGACCGCAGGCCAGGATATCGGCCAGACGGTGGATGCGGCTGGCAATACGCTTCAGGCCTGCCGGACCGTGGAACACCGCGTACAGGCTGGCAATGTTAGCCAGCAGCACCTGCGAGGTACAGATGTTGGAGTTCGCTTTCTCGCGGCGGATATGCTGCTCGCGGGTCTGCATCGCCATGCGCAGCGCGGTGTTACCGGCGGCATCTTTCGATACGCCGATAATACGGCCTGGCATGGAACGTTTAAATTCATCTTTCGCGCCAAAGAACGCCGCGTGCGGGCCGCCGTAGCCCATCGGCACGCCGAAACGCTGGGCTGAGCCGAAGACAATATCCGCGCCCTGTTTACCTGGCGCCGTCAGCAGCACCAGTGCCATAAAATCAGCGGCGACGCTAATAATAACCTTACGGGATTTCAGCTCGGCGATCAGTGCGCCGTAGTCGTGTACTTCCCCGGTGGTGCCCACCTGCTGCAACAGCACGCCGAAGACGTCCTGGTGATCCAGCACTTTTTCAGCGTCGTCGACAATCACCTCAAAGCCGAAGGTTTCCGCACGGGTGCGCACCACGTCCAGCGTCTGGGGATGCACGTCCGCCGCGACGAAGAAACGGTTGGCGTTTTTCAGTTTGCTCACGCGCTTCGCCATCGCCATCGCTTCGGCGGCGGCGGTGGCTTCATCCAGCAGCGAGGCAGAGGCGATATCCATACCGGTCAGATCCAGCGTCACCTGCTGGAAGTTCAGCAGCGCTTCCAGACGGCCCTGGGAGACTTCTGGCTGATATGGGGTATAAGCGGTGTACCAGCCCGGGTTTTCCAGCATGTTACGCAGGATCACCGGCGGTAACTGCACGTTGGTGTAGCCCATGCCAATGTAAGACTTATAGCGCTTGTTAAGGCTGGCGATGGCCTTAAGCTCCGCCAGCGCGGCGAACTCCGTCGTGGACTCGCCTACCTGCGGCGGCGTGGCAAGCTGGATGTCCTTTGGCACGATCTGGCCGATCAGTGCGTTTAATGAATCCGCGCCAACTGTCTTCAGCATCTCCTGCTGTTGCTGAGCATCCGGCCCAATGTGACGTTCAATGAAGGCGCCACGGTTTTCAAGCTGGCTTAAAGTCTGTGTCATGAGCGATGGTTCCTGAAACGTGCAGTGAATTTAAGTTCCCTCTCCCTTTGGGAGAGGGTTAGGGTGAGGGGAAGATTAGCACCCTCACCCCTGCCCTCTCCCAAAGGGAGAGGGGGATTACTGATTACTCGTCTTCTAACAGTGCTTCGTACGCGGTCGCATCCAGCAGCGCGGCAACCTGCGCTTCGTCGCTGGCTTTGATCTTGAAGATCCAGCCGCCTTCATACGGTTCGCTGTTCACCAGCTCCGGGGAGTCGCTGAGCGCGTCGTTCACGGCAACAATTTCACCGCTTACCGGGGCGTAGATGTCAGAGGCCGCTTTAACGGATTCCGCCACCGCACAGTCATCGCCTGCGCTCACGGTTGCGCCCACTTCCGGCAGGTCAACAAACACCATGTCGCCCAGCAGCTCCTGCGCGTGCTCGGTGATCCCAACGGTGTAAGTGCCGTCCGCCTCTTTGCGCAGCCACTCGTGTTCTTTGCTGTATTTCAGTTCTGCTGGCACATTGCTCATTGAAGTTCTCCTGATAAAAATAGTTAGGCGACCGGCTTACCGGCGCGAACAAAAATCGGTTTGGTCACGTTGACCGGCATTTCGCGGTTGCGGATCTGCACCACCGCCGTTTCGCCAATCCCCGCCGGCACGCGTGCCAGGGCAATACTGTAGCCGAGCGTCGGGGAGAACGTTCCGCTGGTGATCACGCCTTCGCGATGATTGCCATCGGCATCGGTGAAGCGCACCGGCAGCTCGCCGCGCAGCACGCCTTTTTCTTTCATCACCAGGCCTACCAGCTGTTCAGTGCCCTTCTCGCGCTGCATCTCCAGCGCTTCACGACCAATAAAATCACGGTCAGCCGGTTCCCATGCGATGGTCCAGCCCATGTTGGCGGCCAGCGGAGAGACGCCTTCGTCCATCTCCTGACCGTAGAGGTTCATCCCCGCTTCCAGACGCAGCGTATCGCGCGCGCCCAGGCCCGCAGGCTTCACACCTGCCTCCACCAGCGCACGCCAGAAATCAGCGGCCTTCTCGTTTGGCATGGCAATTTCATAGCCCGCTTCACCGGTGTAGCCGGTGGTGGCGATAAACAGATCCCCCGCCTGCACGCCGAAGAATGGCTTCATGCCTTCGGTGGCTTTGCGCTGCTCGTCGCTAAACAGAGACGCGGCTTTCGCCTGGGCGTTTGGCCCCTGTACGGCAATCAGCGACAGATCGTCACGGACAGTGATGTCAATGGCGTAAGGTTCAGCGTGTTGGGAAATCCAGGAGAGGTCTTTTTCGCGGGTGGCGGAGTTTACAACGAGGCGGAAGAAATCTTCGGTGAAGTAGTAGACGATGAGGTCGTCAATCACGCCGCCAGAGGCATTGAGCATACCGGTATAGAGCGCTTTGCCCGGCGTCTTCAGTTTGGCGACGTCGTTTGCCAGCAGATAACGCAAAAACTCCCGGGTGCGGCTACCGCGCAGGTCGACAATCGTCATATGAGACACGTCGAACATACCGGCATCGGTGCGCACCGCGTGGTGCTCATCAATCTGCGAGCCGTAGTGCAGCGGCATCATCCAGCCGTGGAAGTCCACCATGCGGGCACCGCATAACACGTGCTGTTCGTACAAAGGAGTCTGTTGAGCCATCTTTTCCTCGTTGAAAAATTCACCGTGAAACCCGGTGTCGGCCTCGCGATCGGGGGCCGACGCAAACGTTCTCTTTTACCTGAACTTACCACCGAAACCGGCGGTTAACCATAAGGTAAAACGGGTCATCACATTAGCTTATGACCAAAAATCGCTGAAAAGCCTACAGAGTTATTCACTGGAAAAATGCGATTAAACCCGCATAAAATTAACAATGATCTAACAGGATTTAGCAGATGCTGATATTTCATGCGGAAAAATGGGCCGAATTTCCGTAACATAAAAATAGTAAGATTAGATTTTCTAATGCGAAAAATGACGTGAAATTAGATTATTTCAAACGAGGGAATTTCCCCGGCGCGCAGGCCGGGAAAATAAAGTGTGACGGGGATCGAGATTAACGTAACCAGTCGGGAAGATCGTTGAGGCCCATTGCCTGACGAAGAAGCTGCGGTTTTACGCCGGGAAGGGTGTCGGCCAGTTTGAGGCCAATATCGCGCAGCAGTTTTTTCGCCGGGTTCGCTCCGGCAAACAGCTCGCGGAAGCCCTGCATACCCGCCAGCATCATAGCCGCACTGTGTTTGCGGCTGCGCTCGTAGCGACGCAGATACAGATGCTGACCAATATCTTTGCCTTCCCGATGCAGGCGACGCAGCTCTTCAACCAGCTCAGCCGCGTCCATAAAGCCGAGGTTCACTCCCTGCCCGGCCAGCGGATGAATGGTATGCGCCGCATCCCCCACCAGCGCCAGACGGTGCGCGGCAAACTGACGCGCGTAGCGACCGGTTAACGGAAACGTCTGGCGTTCGCTTTCAAGCCCGCACAGGCCCAGACGGTTATCAAACGCCACGCATAGCGCCTGACTGAAGGCATCCGGCGTCGTCTCCTGCATCTGCTGCGCTTTCTCCGGCTCTAAGGACCAGACGATGGAGCAGAGATGCGGATCGGCAAGCGGCAGGAAGGCCAGAATGCCGTCATTATGGAAAATCTGGCGCGCCACGCCGCCGTGCGGCTCTTCGGTGCGAATTGTGGCCACCAACGCGTGATGACGGTAATCCCAGAAGGTCAGCGGAATATCCGCTTTGTTACGGAGCCAGGAATTAGCGCCGTCGGCACCCACTACCAGACGCGCAGTCAGCATATCGCCACTTTCAAGAGTGATAAACGCGTCGTTTTCGCCCCACGCCACCTGATGAAGTTTCGCCGGTGCGATCAGCGTGACGTCGCTGCACTGCTGCGCTTTCTGCCACAGCGCGTGGTGGATCACCGCGTTTTCAACGATATATCCAAGGTGGCTGTAACCCATGCTTTCATCGTCAAACGCGATACGGCCAAAGCTGTCTTTGTCCCACACTTCCATCCCGTGATAGCAACTGGCACGGAGCGCCACGATTTCAGACCAGACGCCAAGGTGCGTCAGTAGCTTTTCGCTGGCGGCATTGATCGCCGAGACGCGAAGCTCTGGCGGTGCATCCTGCGCCACAGGCTGCGGCGCTTTTTGCTCAAGCACGGCCACGCGCAGGCCGCTGCCCTGTAAACCACAAGCCAGCGCCAGTCCTACCATTCCGCCGCCCACAATGGCGACATCAACATTTTGCACGGTCAATACTCCTTAACGCGCGACCCAACCCAGGGTCCGCTGCGCCAGCACGTCACGTGCCGGAATGAACAGTTCCATCGCCATAAGCCCAAGGTTGCGACCCGCAACCAGCGGTGCCCAGCGATTGGCAAACAGGTGGACTAAACCGTCGGTGATGCCAATGGTCGCCGCTTTGTCCGCCTGGCGTCGTTTCTGGTAATGGCTCAGCACTGAGTATGCGCCACAATCCTGTTGTTCGCTCCACGTTCGGGCCAGGAGCTCGGCCAGGCTCATCACGTCACGGAGGCCAAGGTTGAAGCCTTGCCCGGCGATGGGGTGTAGCGTCTGCGCGGCGTTGCCGACCAGGGCGACGCGATGGGAGACAGTCTGTGATGCGGTCGTCAGCGCAAGCGGATAGGCCACGCGTTTTCCGGCGTGGGTGATGCGCCCAAGCCGCCAGCCGAAGGCCTTTTGCAGCTCGGAACAAAAACGTTCGTCGGACCAGG
>NZ_QFRV01000115.1:0-9349 GCF_004136805.1 Enterobacter cloacae complex sp. GF14B | reverse complement strand
CCCGGGTGAATGGCGTCAGCGTGGCCTGCACGTCCGGATCGTCAGACTGTCCCAGCAGTTCAACCGCGTTAAGGCGCGTTTCCGCCTGCGGACTCGCCAGCTGAAGATTTGCCAGCGCCAGCCTCAGCGACTGTCGGGTGACGTCGTCCGTTTCGCGATTAGCCCGCTGTTGCAGAAACCCGAGCATATCCGGCTGGGCGTCACGCTGAAGCTGCCGCGCGGCATGACGTCTTTCGGTGACACTGTCACTGACAAGCTGATGCGTCGCCAGCGCCGTGACGGTTAACACGCGCAGCCGGTTGGTCAGTCGCACGGCTTTGGTCGTTCCTTCGGCGCTCTTTGCCGCGCCCAGGGCCACCATTTCACCGTCGATGCGGGTAAAAGCCTTCTTCTGGCTGTCGGTGTAGAGGTTCTCTTGTTGCAGCGCTTTAAGCAGCGGCAAACGTGCAGGTTCCGGCGTGGCTGCCCAGCGGGTCAGCATGGCGGTTTGCTGGCTGCGGCTAGCGGCAACGAAATCATCGGCATCCGATGCCTGCGCCATCCCTGGCAGCAGTCCGGTAAGCCACACAATCGCAATCATCATGCGTATGGCGTTCATGACGTCTCTCCCTGGTGGTGGCTTAGTTGCTGGCGGTTTTCATCGGCTGGTCAGGTTTTTTGTCATTCCCGGCGATAAACGGGCTCCACGGCTGAGCGCGTACCGGCTGTTCGGTTTGCCAGACGACGTTGAACTGGCCGTTGCCTTCGATTTCACCAATCATGACGGGCTTATGCAGGTGGTGGTTGGTGGCATCCATGGTCAGCGTAAAGCCGGACGGCGCGTTGAACGACTGGCCCGCCATTGCCGCGCGCACTTTGTCCACGTCGGTTGTCCCCGCTTTTTCAACCGCCTGCGCCCACATATGCAGGCCGACGTAGGTCGCTTCCATCGGATCGTTGGTGACGACGGTATCGGCATTCGGCAGCTGATGGGCTTTCGCGTAGGCTTTGTAGGCCGCGACAAAGGTCTGGTTGGTCGGGTTATCGACGGATTCAAAGTAGTTCCACGCCGCCAGGTTACCCACCAGCGGTTTGGTATCAATGCCGCGCAGTTCCTCCTCGCCCACCGAGAACGCCACAACCGGCACGTCCGTGGCTTTCAGCCCCTGGTTCGCCAGCTCTTTATAGAAAGGCACGTTGGAATCACCGTTGATGGTGGAGACCACCGCCGTTTTACCGCCCGCAGAGAATTTCTTGATACTGGCGACGATGGTCTGGTAATCGCTATGACCAAATGGGGTGTAGACCTCTTCAATATCTTTATCTTCCACGCCTTTCGAGTGCAGGAAGGCGCGCAGGATCTTGTTCGTGGTGCGCGGGTAAACGTAGTCCGTTCCCAGCAGGAAGAAGCGTTTCGCGCTGCCGCCGTCCTCGCTCATCAGGTACTCCACCGCCGGGATCGCCTGCTGGTTAGGCGCCGCGCCGGTATAGAAGACGTTAGGTGACATCTCTTCACCTTCGTACTGCACCGGATAGAACAGCAAACCGTTCAGCTCCTCAAAAACCGGCAGAACCGATTTACGCGATACGGAGGTCCAGCAGCCAAACACCACGGCGACCTTATCCTGGCTCAGAAGCTGGCGGGCCTTTTCGGCAAACAGCGGCCAGTTGGAGGCCGGGTCAACCACCACCGGCTCCAGCTTTTTCCCGAGCACGCCGCCTTTGGCGTTAATTTCATCGATGGTCATCAGGGCGACATCTTTCAGGGGCGTTTCTGAAATGGCCATCGTGCCGGAGAGTGAGTGCATGATCCCGACTTTAATGGTCTCTGCGGCCTGGACGCCAAAACTGACCCCCATGGCGACCACGGTGGCGGACAAGGCGAACGCTTTTATAAAGGTACGACGGTGCATATTTTCACTCCTGAAAAAGAAAGCTGTGCGAAGACGTCCGTTACCGCCCGGACGCAGAAAAAAGTAACGTCAGTTTCAGGAGAGCAATAAGAGTGCCAGGTTGCAGAGGCAGGATTTAAACGGGTTCGAAGAGAGGATTTACGGTAAACGACTCAGAATGGTACAGCGCTGCACTGTAATAATGCAGCGCTGTGAACGGCGTTACCAGACGTCGCTGGCGATTTGCGTCACCAGGCGAATTTTATCCCACTGCTGGGCTTCGCTCAGGCTGTTACCCTCTTCCGTGGAGGCAAATCCGCACTGCGGGCTGAGGCAAATCTGCTCTTTCGCCACGTAGCGCGCAGCCTCTTCCAGACGCGCTTTCACCCCTTCCGGGTTCTCCAGTTCACCGTGCTTGGTGGTGATCAGCCCCAGCACCACCTGCTGTTTACCCGGGCGCACAAAACGCAGTGGCGCAAAGTCGCCGCTACGGTCGTTGTCGTACTCCAGGAAGAACGCGTCGACGTTCACCGTGCCGAACAGCACCTCCGCCACCGGCTCATAGCCGCCTTCGGAAATCCAGGTTGAGCGGAAGTTGCCGCGGCAGACGTGCAGCCCGATGGTCAGGTCGTCCGGTTTGCCCTCCAGCGCCTTATTCAGCACCCGGGCATAGGTTCGGGCAAGTTCGTCTGCATCGTCACCGCGCTCGCGGATCTGGTGGCGCTGGTCTTCTGAACAAAGGTAGGCCCAGACGGTATCATCCAGTTGCAGATAGCGGCAGCCTGCATCGTAAAAGGCCCGAATGGCATCGCGCCAGGTTGTCGCCAGATCGTCAAAGTAATCCTTCAGATCCGGGTAGACCGTGGCATCAATATCCTTGCGGCCACCGCGGAAGTGCAGCACGCTCGGGCTCGGAATGGTCATCTTCGGCTGTGCGTTACCGCTGATGCTTTTGATGTAGCGAAAATCTTCCAGCATAGGATGATCGCCGAAGCCCAGTTTGCCCGTTACGCGCACGCCGTGGGCTTTGGTCTGCACCCCGTTGAACTGAATGCCCTGCTGCGAATCATAACGCTCTACGCCCTGTAGCCCGTCAAAGAAGTCAAAGTGCCACCAGGCGCGGCGGAATTCACCGTCCGTTACCACATGCAGACCGCAGGCGCACTGCTGTTCGACAACATGGCGAATGGCCTCGTCCTCAACCGCGCGAAGCTGACCGGCATCGATCTCACCGCTGGCAAATTGCAGACGGGCCTGTTTAACAGAGTCCGGGCGTAAAAAACTGCCGACTACATCGGCGCGGTACGGGGCGTGGTGTCGCTGCATGGAAATCTCCTCTGTCTGTCGGCGTTAATTGCCCACAGTGATAATTCATCTCTTGAACATTTAGACTTCTGGATGTCTAAACGTCCTAAAAAGATGTCATACCGGCTCGCCGCCGACAAACGAGAAAATTTCATCTGTGTTGAAATAAATTCATGTTCACAGGGCGGGCGATGAAGATCCTGCAAACGCGAACCGCTCATCTTCCCAGCCGGTTATGCCCCCGAGCATAATCTTAACCGGCAGACCCAGACGCGCCAGCTTCAGCGCCGCCCTGTCCGCCCCGTTGCAGTGTGGGCCTGCACAATAGACGACAAACAGCGTGCCCTCTGGCCACGCTGTCATCCGCTCGGCGGTGATCTGGCTCCAGGGTAAATGCAGCGCGCCGGGAAGATGCCGCCGGGCAAAATGTTCAGGCTTCCCGACAACGTGCAGCAGAACAAAGTCCTGCTCACCGCTGGATACCGCGTGATGGACATCGGCGCAGTCCGTCTCGACGCTCAGACGACGCAGAAAATGCCCCACGGCTTCCTGCGGCTCAGCAGCCGGAAATTCAGTAACATAGCTCATGAATCTTCCTCATTTGTGGTGTTTGTGTTAACACTACTCTATCCCTTAATTCAGCACATGAATGCGTCCGCCTATGCCAGAAAACAGCAAAAAGATGACAAACTTAAGACATCCCTCGCCGCGCGCGGTCGTGCTGGCATATGACGGTTTATGTACCTTTGAGTTTGGCGTGGCGGTAGAAATCTTTGGCTTGCCGCGCCCGGAGATGGGCGATGACTGGTATCAGTTCGCCGTGGCGAGCGTGGATGGCGGCGAGCTCCGGGCAACGGGCGGGATCCGTATTCTGGCCGATGGCGATCTGCGTCTGCTGGAAACGGCGGATCTGGTTGTCGTACCCGGTTGGCGAGGGCTGGACGAACCCGTACCCGACGCGCTCTGTCAGGCGCTCCGTGCGGCGCATGCCCGGGGTTGTCAGCTACTCTCAATCTGCTCTGGCGTTTTCGTTCTGGCAGCCTCAGGCCTGCTTGACGGGCGGAAGGCAACCACCCACTGGCGCTACACGCAAGCTCTGAAAACACGCTTTCCCGCCATCACCGTGGTCGAAGATGTGCTCTACCAGGACGAAGGCGATATTCTCACTTCCGCCGGCAGCGCCGCGGGGATTGATCTGTGTCTGCACGTGGTGCGCCGGAATTACGGTATGGAGGCAGCAAACCGCGTGGCGCGTCGACTGGTGATCCCGCCCCATCGGGACGGCTCGCAAACCCAGCAACTTAGCCGACCGGTGGCTCAGTTGCGGGAGAGCCAGCGCCTGGGCCAGCTGTTCGATTATCTTCACCAGCATCTGGCCGTTTCCCATACCGTCGAATCGCTGGCCCTGCGGGTGGGTATGAGTCAACGCACCTTTCTGCGCCGTTTCCAGGACGCGACCGGGACAACGCCCGCGCGCTGGTTATTGACTGCGCGATTGCAGCGGGCAAAAGATTATCTCGAAAACAGTCGGCTCAGCATTGATAATATTGCGGAACAAACCGGATTTGGACAAAGCGCCACGCTGCGCCACCATTTCCGGCAGCAATTTGCGCTTTCGCCCGCGCAATATCGCAAACAATTTTTACAGCCGGTACGATAAACGGGCAAAAAAAAACCGCCATAATCTGGCGGTAAATGCTTGCATGGATAGATTTGTATTTTGGTATCTACGCTCCGGTATTCCCTACCGGGATGTGGATCACCAGCAATCTACCACTGTGAGCCTCAACGAAGCATAAACGAATCGATTAACCCGCTTTGGTATTAATTTGCAGATAACGCATCAGCCCCTGATCTGCACTCTGGCGGGCATCATCATTAATCGCTTCGAGATAAAACGCACGAGAGACCCCATACGGTGCCTGCTCGGGTGGGTAAACGGCGAACTGGAAGGTTTTGCCTCTCGCCTTATTGGTACAGCCCAGCTCCCAGCGATCTTCACTTACCTGGGTGCTATTACATTCGACACGTCCGTAATCGCTGGTTAAATACGATCCGACACGGCTTTTTGCTGACTGAATATATTCTGGTTCTTCATTTGAATAGATGCTGGCCGCAGCACCCACCGCAACCACTACGCCCAGAAGTGATAGCACGATTATTTTTTTCATTTATTCGATCCAATCCTTAGCCAGAAAAATCTTATTGTAAATGATTTCCCAATAAATCTAGTTGTTCTTTGCATACCAGAAATGGGAGTTTACAACGTCGATATCGCTTTTAAGAATAGTCTTAAGCGCGTTTTATTGCGACCACAATTTTTGACACTCTATTTTCTCAAATTTAAAGAGTCGAATAATTACTCTATGAAATTATCCCTACGATGACCGTAGCGTATTTTCAGGGGATAAATGATGTTCAGAAAAGAATTTTCGCTACTGCTGGTGATTAGCGCCCTGTTCTCAGGACAGATTATGGCGGAGCACAAAGGGCATGAATTTGTGTATGTGAAAAACGCCGACCATCAGCTTCGTCATGAAGCTGACAGCGACGAGTTACGCAGCGCGGCTGAGGAGTCTGCGGAGGGGTTGCGCGAGCACCATACCTGGCAGAAATCGCGCAAACCGGATACCCACTCTGCGGGTTAGCTGCCTTTACGCTTCGGCAGGGTCTTCATCAAATCGTCAGGGCTGACGGAGGCCACAATGCTTCCCGGCGGCGGCATTTTGAAGATGTGATTCTTCATCTTGCCGATAACGTGCATTTCACACGGACGGCAGTCAAACTTCAGCGTCAGCACTTCATCGCCATTCACCAGCTGCATCGGCGTCGCTTTCCAGCTTTTAATATTGCCTTTCGCCTGTTTCGGACAAAGGTTAAAAGCAAACCGCAGGCAGTGTTTGGTGATCATCACCGGCACATCGCCCTTCTCTTCATGCGCTTCATACGCGGCGTCAATCAGCTGCACGCCGTGACGATGATAAAACGCACGCGCTTTGTGGTTGTATACGTTCGCGAGGAAAGAAAGATGCGTGTCCGGGTAGACCGGCGCAGGCACCGCTTCGGCCTTACGGCTGCCGCGCGAATAGTTTGCCAGGCGTACTTCATCCAGCATCTCGGCCGTTTCACGGCGGAACTGGTTCAGCAGGCTGTTCGGCACGAACAGCGCGTCCGGCAGATTCACCTCAATATTGCGCGCGTAATAAATGGTCTGCCCCAGCTTCGCCACGCCATCCTTGAGGTTGTTGAGCGCTTTCTCCGCATTGTTCGCCACCTCGAACAGGCCGTCGAGCGTATGCGTCACGCTGATGCCGTCTTCGCAGGTCATGGTCAGGATCAGCTGCTCTTCCCAGCCCCCCAGCGCGATATCCACCGCAATGCGGCGCTCGCTGGAGGTCTTGAGCAAGGCCTGCTGCCAGTTGTGATCCAGGTTACGGTTAAGCGCCGCATTAGGACGGGCTTTGTAGAGATCGGCAGGCATTTCGTTCGGCCAGACGCGATAGCGATTTTCGCCGGTTTTCTCCACCGTATTGGCGCGGAAACCCACTACTTCACGTTTGATCATCACGTTGAGACCATCGCCGTTCGCCAGCGGCTCTGTCACCTGAACGTCAAGATGATCTTTCGCCACTTTCAGCACTTCACCCACCGGCAGGCCGATAAACTTCGGTGAGTCGAACGCGCCAATATCCCCTTTACGGGCATTCACGAAATAGTCCGTGCTGCCGCGGTGGAAGGTTTTGTCCGTAGACGGAATAAAGAAATGCTCTGTACGCCCGGCGGAGGCGCGCGCCAGATCACCGCGATCGTCGATGATGGCATCCAGCATCTGACGATAATGGGCGGTGATATTTTTCACGTAGCTCATGTCCTTGTAGCGCCCTTCAATTTTGAAGGAGCGTACGCCAGCATCGATCAGCGCACCGAGGTTCGCCGTCTGATCGTTATCTTTCATCGACAGCAGGTGTTTTTCGAATGCCACCACGCGGCCCTGATCGTCTTTCAGGGTATACGGCAGACGGCAGGCCTGAGAGCAGTCGCCCCGGTTAGCGCTGCGCCCCGTCTGGGCGTGAGAGATATTACACTGCCCGGAATAGGCCACACACAGCGCACCGTGGATAAAGAATTCAATGGTCGCGTCGGTCGCCTGATGGATATCGCGGATCTGGTTCAGGTTCAGCTCGCGCGCCAGCACAATCTGCGTAAACCCGACGTCCGAAAGAAACTTCGCCTTCTCGACGGTGCGGATATCGCACTGAGTGCTGGCGTGCAGCTCAATCGGCGGGATATCCAGTTCCAGAACGCCCATATCCTGAACGATCAGGGCGTCAACGCCGGTCTGGTAGAGATCGGTGATCAGACGCTGCGCGGGCTCCAGCTCATCATCATGAAGAATGGTGTTCAGGGTCACAAACACCTTCGCCCCGAAACGGTGAGCGAACGGTACCAGCTCGGCAATGTCGCGCAGGCTGTTGCTGGCGTTATGCCGGGCACCGAAGCCAGGGCCGCCAATGTAGACGGCATCCGCACCGTGAAGAATGGCTTCACGGGCAATGGCGGCGTCGCGGGCCGGGCTTAGCAGTTCAAGATGATGGGAGTGCAGGCGCATACTTCGTCGTTATCCGTTATGGTCAAAATGGCGGCTATTGTAGTCAGAAGTCTGTGTCAGTGAAACCGTTTTGCGACGCTTTAGCGGGGATAATGGATCAGGGAGTGAAAATGCACCGTACGGGCGCTGCTGTTGCGGTACGCGTGCGGTTTATCGCCGGCAAAACGCACGCCGGAATCAGCGTATATTGTGCGCCAGACACCGTCGATCTGCATATCCAGCTCACCGCTTATCACCACCACATGTTCGATCACCCCGGCTTCGTGCGGCGTGGACTCGCTCAGCGCGCCGGGCGACAGGGTGATGGAGAAATGGTCGAACTTAAGCTGTTCATCCCAGGGGAAAAGCGGTTTCACCACCATCGCCTGCTGCTGCGGATCGAACACCGCCTGCGGTTCGCTTTCTGGAGTGATAAACGCCGAAAAAGGTACGTTCAGCCCGGTGGCGATTTTCCACAAGGTAGAGACCGTCGGGCTGGACTCATTGCGTTCGATTTGCCCAAGCATCGCTTTCGACACGCCCGTCTCTTCCGCCAGTTTTGACAGGCTCCAGCCCCGCGCCTGACGCAGCGCTTTCAGTGTGGTTGCCAGGTGTTGAGTGATATCCATAGTTCCTCCCGTTGCGGCAAAGCATACCACTTGTACGTTATAGCGCACAGTGATACCTTATCCCGGACGTTATAACGCACAACGGAGTTTCCATGCGATCGACTGCCTCTCTCTTTCCTGCCGTGCTGGCCGGTTTTGTTGCCGTTCTGGTGGGCTATGCCAGCTCTGCCGCCATTATCTGGCAGGCGGCTGCGGCGGCTGGCGCCAGTACACAGCAAATCGCCGGATGGATGACCGCGCTAGGGCTCGGGATGGGGATCAGCACGCTGGCATTGTCGTGGTGGTATAAAGCCCCCGTGCTGACCGCCTGGTCGACTCCGGGCGCGGCGTTGCTCGCCACCAGCCTGCATGGCGTGACGCTGGCGGAAACCATCGGGGTATTTATATTCGCGAATACGCTGATTCTGCTGTGCGGCGTCACCGGCCTGTTTGCCCGGTTGATGAAACTGATCCCGCACTCGCTTGCCGCCGCTATGCTGGCGGGCGTGCTGTTACAGTTTGGCCTGAAGGCATTCAGCAATCTTGAGGGACACTTTTTTCTTTGCGGCAGTATGCTGGCCGCCTGGCTGGTGGCCAAAGCTGTAGCGCCCCGGTACGCCATTGTCGCCACGCTGCTGGTGGGCGTGTTCGTTGCCTGGGCTGGAGGTGACGTTGTCACGAAAAGGATGACGTTATCGGTCATCATGCCGGAATTCATTGCCCCTGCGTTCACCTTCACCAGCCTGATCAGCATCGGCTTACCCTTCTTCCTGGTGACCATGGCGTCGCAGAATGCGCCCGGCTTCGCCACCATGCAGGCATCGGGCTATCCGCTGGCGGTCTCACCGCTGATCGTTGCCACAGGCGGGCTGGCGCTGCTGTTGTCCCCCTTCGGCGTCTATTCTATATGCATCGCCGCCATCACCGCCGCCATCTGCCAGAGCCCGGACGCCCACCCGGATGCCAGTAAACGCTGG
>NZ_QFRV01000114.1:0-9374 GCF_004136805.1 Enterobacter cloacae complex sp. GF14B | reverse complement strand
CGGTCGCTGCCGCGCCCACCGCCGCGCCAATCACCGCATAGGCAGCGCCTTCCGCCACAATGCTGGTAATATCAGCAAAAATGCTGGAGTGAATAATCTCGTCGCCCTTACGGGCCGCGTTGTTATCGCTCATGCCTTACACATTCCGGTTGTCGTTTAGCGTCAGACTCTGCTTCAGTGCGCTCCAGCGCGCCTCGTCCTCTTCCGTAAAGGCTTTTAAGGCCGAGAGGGTAAAAATCATCAGTACCGGTTTGCCCGGCGTCTGCACGGCCAGCTGTTTTTGCCACAGGCGCTGGCCGTTACGGTCAAAGGTGGTCTCAACTTCCAGTCCGCTAATGTTTCCGTCTGGCCCGGCTTTTACGTGCTGAAATTCGCTCTGGGCGATCTCCCCCATCTGAGGGCGCAGGACTTCCCACTGACGGTGGAACTCTTGTTCGTAATCGCTACCATCCGGGATAACGCCGCGGCTGACTACCACGGACAGCCCGCTTTCGTCATCGCGAATGATGTTCATGCTGTTGTCCTGCCAGGCGGCAGGAAAAAGGGTAAAGGAACCTTCCTGGAGGGTGTATTTCATAAGTGAACTCGGGATGATTTATTAGAAAAATAAAATTAAAAGCGCTAAAATTTATACCGCCAATATTAATTACTGCTTAGCGACTCAGAGAAATATGATCATTAGAACGTTAGCACTTTCTTTTTTTCCGCAAAAACTTTAGGGGCAGCGATATTATTAGCCGTTTGATAATTATCTTCTTTCACAGCCCGTAAAATTGCCTCGCAACTTATTGTTCGTAGCGTGACATAACTACCCTGCCCAGGCATTCCTGATTCAGAACTGGAAAGCTAAATGCCCATGCCAGCCCGCGTTCATCGGTAGGGGTGCGATATCCAACTGATTGTCCCGGCGTGTTTCCGCGAGGGATATTAGACAATTTCAGATCCGGAAAATGAGATTTGACTTGATCAAGAGTAATACATGGTTGATTAACTACGAAAGAAACCAAAGATACGCTGTTATCACCATTTCCCCATAAACGAACATCCACATTACTGATCCGTGTGCCATCAGTTAACGTAAAGGGAGCTGAAGTATAACGGTCTTCTTTCTCCTGTGTATTATTAATCAGCGGTTGGTTAAACAGTTTACTGACATCCTCAACTTGTTTACCCCACACTGATTTCATTTCTTTAATCATTTGCCACAACGAATCTTGATTCATTTTATTATGCCCTGCATAGGTAAATATTGAAAATAGTGGAAGAACAATGAGGAATGTAGCTTTAATAATCCTACTTTCCATAGAATCCTCCATAGTAATCATTATAATTTAGATTAGTCCCTGAGGCTATTTCGCCTTTACCATACACTTTTCCTATTGCTTTGGCTGCATCAATGCGAGATAACTCACCACTTACCATTTTATCATAGGCAGAATTATATGCTTTTAGGTTTTCGGCACTTCCCGCTATATCAATATCAATACCGCCGTTTGCAAGGATCTCGCGTTGTATTTTAATGTTATTCAGCGTTGCTCCACCTTCATCCATAAGCTGGCTGTTGATGAAGCTTTCCTTACTCGAAGAATCTACCGCAACAGGATAAGTTGCATGCCCTGCCTCATGTGCCAGAGTTTGCACCGTTGTGGCTGTATCTTCCATGTGTTCAGGGTCCATGACAATCAATTTGTTATTCGTATCAGCGTAACTCCCCCCTCCTGCTGCTCCCGGCTGAATAGCCCACCCTTTATCTTTTAGATCTTTTAATTGTGTCTGAAGCGTTGGTGACTTATTGATTTCCTTAACTACATCTTCACTGAAGGGCATCACATCAGAGTTGTAGGAATTATTTTGATAGACGTAACTCCCTTTTAATGGTGGCGCTGATGCAAATTTTGTTGTTGGTTTTGGTCTGGTTGCTGCTGGCGCTGAAGCTGCGGGAGCCGGATTCTTAGCACTTTTATTCGGAGAAAACTTCTCCTGCACCGCCGCATCAATATCCCCTTTATGCCCCGATCCCGGCGCCGTTGTGCCCGGCTTGGTGCCCGACGTATTCAGATGCAGCTTACCGCCTGTGGTGATATACCCATCCCCTTCCACAAAGAAGTTAAACTCTTTGCCGATCAGGTTAATTTTGCCGTTAGCGTTAAGCTCAATAGCACTCTCGCCCGAGACCAGCCGCAGCTTCGTCCCGGAAGCAATGACGTACTGCTCCACCGCTGCATCCAGCTTGCCTTTACCCGTAAGGATCTCGGTTCCGCCTTTCACGGCCTGGATCTGATTAGCCTCCACGCGATGCAGCTCATTTTTCTTCACGTAATGGCTGCGCGCGCCGCCAACGGTGTGCGTTTCATCATTTTTAACGCTGGTGTCCATGTTGCGCTCGGCCTGGATCCACACCTGCTCTGCGCCCGCCTTGTCCTCAAAGCGCAGGGCGTTGGCGTTGTCCACGGAACCGTCTTTTGTCCGGCTCATAAAGCCCATCTGCGTCGCCGCAGCCGGCAGCGCCCACGGCGGCATGCTCGCGTCGTTGTACACGCGACCAGTAATGATCGGACGGTCCGGGTCGCCGTTGATAAAGTCCACCACCACCTCATCGCCGACGCGCGGGATTTGCACCCCGCCGTAGCCCTGGCCCGCCCAGGCGCTCGACACGCGCACCCAGCAGGAGCTGGTGTCATCGCCCTTCGCCAGACGGTCCCAGTGGAACTTCACCTTCACGCGGCCGTATTTGTCCGTCCAGATACTCTCGCCCTGCGGCCCGACCACTTTCGCCGTCTGCGGGCCGTAGGTGCGCGGCCACGCCGTGCTCTGCGCCGGACGGTACGACACTGACGCCGGGATAACGGTGAAATCGGTGCGGTGAATGGTTTCCCCCTCGCCGCTCGCGTAGCGGTTCTCCTCGAAATGGTAGCCCGCCGCCGTGACCAGATACTCCCCGTTATCGCTGAAGAACGGGGCGTTGGTCAGTGTAAAGATGTGGCCCGGCGCAATGCCCGCCGCCGTGGCCGTCGCCTGAATCTGCTGATGCTCCACCTGCCAGCGTTCCTGACGGATGCGGGCGTAGAATTCCGCATGGCCCGTCTCCACAAAGCGCCCCGGCCAGTCGTACACGTCGATGCTGCCCGGTTTCGGTGACGCCGGGTTCTGCTGGGCCTGGAACAGCCACGCGTTCGGCTTGCGGAAGTCATAGTCATCGAGGCTGTAAATCCCCGGCGTCACGCTGTCCTCCAGCGCCCACTGGCTGATGCCCTCTTCATCCGTACTGCCGCCGGACGGCGTCTGGTGGTAAGGAATGACCTCATAGCCGCTGAAAGGCTGGTGCTGGGTGGCGGCGTCGGTGAGCACCAGGGTGTGTTTGTCGGCCTCGTGGCGGAAGTAGTACGCAATCCCCTCCAGCTCCATCAGGCGGCTGATGAAGTCCAGGCTCGACTCCTGATACTGCACGCAGTAGTCCCACACCCGGTAGCTGCCGGTGAGTTTATCCTCAACGTTAACCTGATGCTCAGCCAGCAGGGTTTTGACAATCTGCGGTACCGTCTGGCCCTGGAAGATACGCAGGTTACGGTCGCGCTTCATCGGCCACAGGTCCGGCTCCACCGTCAGCTGGTACACCGCATAGCGGGTGCCCGTCAGCTCCACGGCGCTCACCGCCACGCGCGTCACCTTGCCGTTGATATAGCGGGGGGTAAGCAGGTTCTGCGTGGGGATGGTCACCGTGACCGGCTGGCCCAGCAGCCTGCTGCGGTCAATGCGCGCGTCTGTGCCGAGAAGGGTCAGCGTCAGCGCGAACGACTCGGACATCGCCTCGCGGCCGGAGAGTTTCCAGAAGAGCAGCCCCTCCACCGGGAGCTGGACGGTAATTCGGTTGAGCATAATCTTTATTCCACTATGGACGAATCTCAGTGCCAGAAGTTAACTCATCTCAGTATGCAAAGCGGAAACGCCGTTGATGTGATAATGAGTAGCTGTAAGATTGACTTCGCTTGCCACAAAATAAAACTACTTTTCCTGTAGTTTCATTGAGATAAACAGTTATAAGAAAGTGTCTTCGGGGGCTCTATCGAACAATTCACCAGCCATTTTGGCGATACGTTCATGTTGTACAAGATTGTTTTTCCACTCCTGCGGAATACCGGAATAACCATATAATGCTCCAGCTATTTGTCCCGCCGTCGCCGCAACGCTGTCAGCATCATCGGCAAGGTTGGCTGCCAGCAGAATGGCATCACGGAAATTATCCGTATTCCATACGGACCACATCGCGGCTTCAAGCGTATCGATAACATAACCACTTGAACGAATCTGATCGCGAGTTTTTTGCTTATATTCACCCGCGTTGATAATCATTACGCGTGGCTGAAGCGGCATAACGTGCGGAGAAAAAACAAAATCTTTATTGCTACCGTTAATCATATGCACAAGCAAATAACTTAAATACTGCGTGCTATTGATTGCTTCCGCTGCACCGTGTGTTGCGATACATTGTTTTTTAGCTTCATTAAACGCTTTGCTTAATGACTTTCTAAAAAAAATAGAGACAGGGGCTTGTCTGATAATGGAAGCATTACCCGCAGTTTCTGGAGCAGTATTGCCGCTCCATCCTGGGCCAATTGTTAAATATTGCTCTAAAGCAAATCGCGTTGTATTACCTATATCAAAACAGACGCCATTTGAACTGTTATAACCATGCTGATACCATTCCAGAAGCTTATTCCTGAAACATATAGTATCAGCATCGCCTTTCTCAAGAAGCGTTTCCGCAAGACATAATGCCATGGATGTATCATCCGTCCATTCGCCTGCACGAAGTTGAAATGGCCCACCTCCTGTCATATCTTTGACGTATGCTCTGTCACGAGGCAAAAATTCGAGCGTCGTACCTACAGCATCTCCAACAGCAAGACCAATAAGCGTACCTACCGCACGATCCCGTGATTGCGCTAGTGAGATATTACATGGTGGTGGTAAATCCCATTGTTTTTGTACATCACTATTTGAGGATGACTCTAATGGCTTATTATCATAAGTATACTGCATCCTTCGCTGGACTGAAGGTCTGCTAATGGGTAAGTATTTACGATATCTATCAACATATTTTAACAAGGCATTTAAATCAGCATGTAAGTCAATCACCTTTCACCCATAATAAAAAATATTATTCATATGAAATACTAAAATTCATCAGGGAATTTCTTCATGAGGTTTTGTTTCTTTTTATTATAGTTGGTATCGACCTCATGCGGCAGCCTAACCTTTAACCCTCGGCGGATTTGATCCACAATAAACCAGGCATCTGACAACCTTTCAAAAAACAACTCATCAGAATGATCAAACTCCTTCCCTGCATACATACCGAACGTCATATCCCATAATT
Organism: Enterobacter cloacae complex sp. GF14B; assembly: GCF_004136805.1. Classification (NCBI taxonomy): domain Bacteria; kingdom Pseudomonadati; phylum Pseudomonadota; class Gammaproteobacteria; order Enterobacterales; family Enterobacteriaceae; genus Enterobacter; species Enterobacter cloacae complex sp. GF14B. Next base: position 3,997 of record NZ_QFRV01000114.1, on the reverse strand, counting down.
TCGCTCTATCCTTTTCCTTGCCTTCGATTAAATCCCGTAGAAATAATAATTGTTGTACAATAGAGTCGTACATTTGCAAAAGCGGGGGTTGGGGATCACGATTCTTGACGTCTGCATATCTTTTCTGTGCTAAAGTTAATGCTCTATCAACGTAACCAAACATTGTCATTTCATTCATTGCAGTAGATTCAGTTAACTAAAAATTCCATACCTGATCGCAAGTCATCATATGCCCTCGCTTACCCTTGGTAATTCTAACTATAAAAAATTATCCTCAGGTGCTCTATCGAATAGTTTACCCGCCATTGTGGCAATACGTTCGTGTTGTACGAGTTTATCTTTCCAGTCCTGCGGGATAGCGGAATAACCATACAACGCCCCCGCTATTTGTCCCGCCGTCGCCGCAACGCTGTCAGCATCATCGGCAAGGTTAGCTGCCAGTAGAATGGCATCGCGGAAATTATCCGTATTCCATACGGACCACATCGCGGCCTCAAGCGTATCAATAACGTAACCACTTGAACGAATCTGGTCGCGAGTTTTTTGCTTATACTCACCCGCGTTTATGCTCATGTTTCTGTGCAACAAAAATAAAACCACATTTCTATGGTTTTATTTAGATGGCCATGAATTAACTTTGTCAGCTCATCGTTTTTCTATGCGAAACGTAGAAAGAATAATTTCCATACATCGTTTATTGGTTTCGTAATAATAATCCCGATGATTACGATGGGGCCCAACCACCTCAACGTAACACCATAAATCATTAATTTTGAAGATACGCATGTCGTAATAAGCCCTGATATTCTCAGCAGCGCTGACAACCTCTCCAGTACAGCTATAAAGATCGCCTGTAAACGTGAGATTGATATCATTTGGAATGCTGGCAATGTCCGACGTCGCAAGAGAGACCGCACTATCGTGACGGTTAAAACGCGCAGTTGCTACTTCGAAAATAGCCTGCGCAGAAGGATAATCAGTCTGACGGAAAAGACAGAAATTAATCACTCCATGGTTGACATTACCTAACGTGTGTTCAATTACCAGACGATTATCATCCAGTGTACTCACCTGCCATGAATCCGGAATTTTAAATCCATTGTCATTTTTGTTGCTAAGGCTAACTGTTTTCAACAGTTCTGAAAGCATCATATTGCTGCGATGCATTAAATCCCAGTTGATAGCAATCAGGAAAATAGTATCGGCGATCGAGTTGTAATCCTTAGAACCACAAGCCGTTTTCAAAAGGAAGTAATTACCTCCACCATTTACAGGATTATAATCCTTTTGCACCGTATACCGTGAAACGACCTCATCACCCGATGGCATCTTTTTAATGGACAGGATATCCGCAAATTTCCCACTTCCTGAAGGATGCGTAATTATCCTCTGGCTCAGTACTTTCTCGCCCATTAAGTCGAGCTTATTGATAAGCCAGTCTGACGCATTCATCTCCCACTGGCAGTGTTCATACGCAGCCCAGACTTCAATATAGGGGCCGGTGTCATCGGCGATGTATCGTCCAATATTCGTCAGTCCAACCTCCTGAAACGTGACCGGTTTTAACTCTGCTGGCTTAACATTCTGTGGTAACAGTAGCCAGTAATGGAACATCTCTTTTTCTCCGGAGGTATAGAGACATTTCCAGAATTTTTCCCGAATCTCTTTTTCCTGATCCTTCATCTCGAGAGGAAAAAGATATTTTTTTTCAGTAACCATAATGCAACCTCACTCGTCGCGCTTACTTAAGCCATAAACCCGAAAACATAAGGAAGCTTCCGAGGGTAATTAAGCTTTTAGCAAAGATAAGTAAGCCAGGCGCCACGGCACGTGTCATAGACGATAATTTTTCATAATTTTCTGCGTTGTATCTTTTGTGCCCCCCCATAATCCCGGAAAATAACGTGCACAGCAGGACTACTGTGACCTTTAATCCCCAGACGCACAGGAAAGACATGGATAAGATGATCGAATAATGTTTGGCCGTTGCGACGGAAAATAATGACATTGACTGAGCAAGCCATTTCAACGTAAAGCCAATGACGACTGTAGCCACTAGCACCAGAACGAACATCAACCCAGCCAGGAGCCATTGTTTTTTGTTAAATAAATCTTTTCCATTCCAGATTAGCGCTAGCGTCCAAATCATAAAGAGAATAAAGAAAAACCAATGCATTACAACGTTCCCCATTTACACATTTTAATCTCCTACCAGGACTGTAACACAGCCCGTCTTAATCACACCATCGCCACTGCCCGCCGCTGGAGAAGGCTTGCTCTCATCATCGTCATAAATCCAGTCAAGGATCGGTTTGAGAGCCAATTTGATACTGGCATCCCCTCCCAGACCAAGCGCCACTGCAAGCTCACCTGATACCTTGAGGTTAAACGAATAATCTGTACTATCAATCCAGGTTCCCACGCCAGCAGAAGCGCCAGCGCTCCCTGCACTCCCTGAAAGTTTGCCATCGGCAACGACTACGCCATAAAAATCGGCTTTAGCCGTCGCTTCTCCTTTGACCGCCGCTGCTTCTGCGCCAAGTTCCACATTAAAACCATAACGTCCTTTATTACCGTCGTACATTTCACTGACAGCCTTCGCTTCAGCGGTTGCCAGATACACGTCCCCACCAACCCCGCCGTATTGCTCCCCTTCTTTTCCAATGCTACCCGAGGCGCCATATTGTATCGCGGTAGCGTTAGCATTGAGGTTGATAGCCCCGTAATCGGCCCTATCTGTCACTAACGTGCCGCTGGCATTCGCCACCCCTACTTTTGTACGAACCTCGCCTTTATATTTATCCTGGCTTTTTGTATTCCCGACCGTGATATCGGCAAGCGCGAATCCGGCTGAAGCCGTATCGGGTTTTCCAAAGCCGGATTTATCTTCAAGACTTGCATAGGCGCCGAGCACCCGGGCGTCGTAAACATCACCATGTATAGCACCATCTTTACCCGCACCCTTCGCCGCCGTTCCTCCCCAATATTGCGGAGGTGCAGGTTGAGTGGTTGCGACCGCAGGGGTCGCTGAAGTATTGCAACCCGTCTTGTCGCCTTCCCTGGCGAGAGGTAAACCGTTCACAAAGACCGTTGTTGAACCGCTGAGAATACTTCCCTGACCATGTTGAGAACATGAAAGCGGGTCGCCTTTTCGTGCCGCCGGAAATCCGCCAATAATTACGTTGGGACTTCCGCTTTGAATTGGGCCAGTATGTGCGCTGGAATCAATGCGCGCTCTGGCGGCTGGTTTTCCCATAATAGCGTTCTCTGTACGCAGATTAACTGTTAACTTTTACAATCGCGCCCTTAATATCGGTAAGGTTAGTTCCCGTTATACTCACCGTATCATTTGCCTTGAGCTCGGTATTGATCCCATCACCCAGTTTTGTAAGCTCTTCACCTTTGAAGATGGCTTGTTCCACAGCCTCTGCTTTGAGGTTGCCTTGGCCTACGTGAATCTCAATGGTATCCGGGGCGATCAGAATATAGTTGTCTTTAACTTTTAGTTTAATCGTGGTCACAGATTCCAGCAGCGCGTTACCTTCTTTATCCATGGTCAAGACGGTTTGATCTTTCCCAACGTTTATAACGTGCTTGTTACCAATATTATGCGTTTCATTATTACCTACATCTGATTTCTGGTTCCGCTTAATCGTTATATTCTCATCCTGTCCGATGGTTTTTCTACGATCGACACCGACATCATGAGTTTCAGAATTTTCTATATCCGTATCCATATTTTTTTCTGCATGGATCCAGATCTGCTCGTGCCCGGCTTTATCTTCAAAACGGAGAATATTGGCATTGTCTTTATGGCCATCTTTGCTGCGGCTATAAAAGCCCATCTGCGTCGCCGCGGCCGGCAGCGCCCACGGCGGCATGCTCGCGTCGTTGTACACGCGCCCGGTAATGATCGGACGGTCCGGGTCGCCGTTGATAAAGTCCACCACCACCTCATCACCGACGCGCGGGATCTGCACCCCGCCGTAGCCCTGGC
>NZ_QFRV01000113.1:0-9940 GCF_004136805.1 Enterobacter cloacae complex sp. GF14B | reverse complement strand
TTTTTACCCAGATCGATACCAATGAGCGCAATGTTTTCCATGATAGTTCTCCGAATGAAAGCCTGTCCTCAGCATAGTACCGGGAAGGAGGGAGTGACCATCTCATTAAATAAAGCACGCTAAGCCGGTGGCAGCGGTCGCAATGGCCTAAACTTCCCCGCACCGACCTTGGCGCTGCTGCGCCATAGGTAATCGCCGGTCAGGTTGATGTGCTCCCACCCCAGCGGCGACAGATATTGCAACAATGTGTCGTCCAGCGCCGTGCCGTTGCCACGCAAAGCACTGGTGGCACGCTCCAGATATACCGTGTTCCACAACACGATGGCCGCCGTCACCAGATTGAGGCCGCTGGCCCGGTAGCGCTGCTGCTCAAAACTGCGGTCGCGGATTTCACCCAATCGGTAGAAGAAGACCGCCCTGGCCAGCGCGTTGCGCGCCTCGCCCTTATTCAGCCCCGCATGGACGCGGCGGCGCAGCTCCACGCTTTGCAGCCAATCCAAAATGAACAGCGTGCGCTCGATGCGCCCCAGCTCGCGCAACGCCACGGCCAAGCCGTTCTGGCGCGGGTAGCTGCCGAGTTTGCGCAGCATCAGCGAAGCCGTTACCGTGCCTTGCTTGATGGAGGTGGCCAGCCGCAGAATTTCATCCCAATGGGCGCGTATTTGCTTGATGTTCAGCCTGTCGCTGCTAATCATCGGCTTGAGCGCGTCATAGGCGGCATCGCCCTTGGGGATGAATAGCTTGGTTTCGCCCAAGTCACGGATACGCGGCGCGAAGCGAAATCCCAGCAAATGCATCAAGCCAAACACGTGATCGGTGAAGCCTGCCGTGTCGGTGTAGTGTTCCTCGATGCGCAAGTCCGACTCGTGGTACAGCAGGCCATCAAGCACGTAAGTTGAATCACGAATGCCCACGTTGACCACCTTGGCACTGAAGGGCGCGTACTGGTCGGAGATATGGGTGTAGAAAGTCCGTCCTGGACTGCTTCCATACTTCGGGTTGATATGACCAGTGCTTTCTGCTTTGCTGCCGGTTCTGAAGTTCTGGCCGTCCGACGATGACGTGGTGCCGTCACCCCAGTTGCCGGCGAAGGGTTGCCGAAACTGCGCATTCACCAGCTCGGCCAGCGCCGTCGAATAGGTTTCATCGCGGATGTGCCAGGCTTGCAGCCAAGACAGCTTGGCGTAGGTGGTGCCAGGGCAGGACTCGGCCATTTTGGTCAGACCCAGGTTGATCGCGTCGGCCAGGATCGTCGTCAACAGCAAGGTTTTGTCCTTGGCCGTGTCGCTGGTCTTCAGGTGTGTGAAGTGGCGGGTGAAGCCCGTCCATTCATCGACCTCCATCAGCAACTCGGTGATTTTGAGGTGCGGCAGCAGCATAGCTGTCTGGTCGATCATGGCTTGCGCGGCGTCTGGTACTGCCGCGTCCAGCGGCGTGATCTTCAGGCCTGACGCGGTGGTGATGATGGCATCCGGTAAGTCGTTGGCCGCAGCCATGCGGTTGACTGTGGCGAGTTGCGCCTCCAACAATTCCAACCGGTCATGCAGGTATTGGTCGCAGTCGGTGGCCACTGCCAGCGGCAATTCGCTGGCCAGCTTCAAAGTGGCGAACTTCTCGACCGGCACCAGGTATTCGTCGAAGTCCTTGAACTGGCGAGAACCCTGCACCCAGACATCACCGGAGCGCAGCGCGTTCTTCAGCTCCGACAGGGCGCATAACTCGTAGTAACGCCGGTCGATGCCGTCGTCGGTCAGAACCAGCTTTGCCCAGCGCGGCTTGATGAATGCGGTTGGCGCATCGGCGGGCACCTTGCGCGCGCTGTCGCTGTTCATGCCGCGCAGCATGTCGATGGCATCGAGCACACCCTTGGCGGCGGGCGCAGCCCGCAATTTGAGCACGCCCAGGAACTGCGGCGCGTAGCGGCGTAGCGTGGCATAGCTTTCACCGATGTGGTGCAGGAAATCAAAGTCGGCAGGCCGCGCCAATGTTTGCGCTTCGGTGACGCTGGCGGCGAAGGTGTCCCAGGGCATAACGGCCTCGATGGCGGCGAACGGATCGCTGCCGCTTTGCTTGGCCTCAATCAACGCTTGACCGATGCGCCCATACATCCGCACCTTGTCGTTGATCGCCTTGCCGGAAGCCTGGAACTGCTGCTGATGCTTGTTCTTGGCCGCGTTGAACAGCTTGCCGATGATGCGATCGTGAAGGTCGATGATTTCATCGGTGACGGTGGCCATGCCTTCGATGGCCAGCGCTACCAGCGTGGCATAGCGTCGTTGCACCTCGAACTTTGCCAGATCAGCAGGCGTCATCTGGCCACCTTCACGAGCGATTTTGAGCAGGCGGTTCTGGTGAACCTGCCGCTCGATGCCTGCGGGCAGATCAAGTGCTTGCCAGGATTTCAGGCGCTCAATATGTTCGAGCATGTGGCGAGAGTTCGGTTTGGCAGGCGACTGGCGCAGCCATGCCAGCCACGTCACTTTACTGCCGTCCTTGCGCTTGAGAAGTTCGTCCAGGCGCTGACGGTGGGGTGATAACAAAGAATCGGTCAGCGCCGCGTAAATGCGTCGGTTGGCACGGGTGATGGCCTCGGCGCTTGCGCGCTCGATGGCATTCATGGCGGGCAGGATAATGCTCTGCCGCCGCAGATTCTCGACAAGTGCGCTCGCCAGCACGATGCCTTTGTCGGTCTGCAAGGCCAGCTCGGTCAATGTATGCACGGCTTGCCGATAGTGGCTCATGGTGAAGGGCTTGAACCCAAAAACCGTTTGCAGCTCGACCAAGTGCTCCCGCCGTGTCTGTTCGCGCTGGCCGTACTCGCTCCAACTTTCCACTGGCATCTTGAGTTGCGCGGCCACCATGCGCAACAGGGGCGGAAACGGAGGCTCATCGACGCCCAAAAAGGTGCCAGGGAATCGCAAGTAGCAAAGCTGCACAGCGAAGCCCAATCGATTCGCGGCGCCGCGACGCTGACGGATCACCGACAGGTCGGTTTCGTTGAACGTGTAGTGCCGTATCAGTTCGTCTTTGGCATCTGGCAGTGCCAGCAGGCTTTCGCGCTCGGTGGCGGACAGGATTGAGCGGCGTGGCATGGTCAGTCTTCCCGCAGGTACTGGTACAAGGTTTCGCGGCTGATGCCGAAGTCACGGGCCACCAAGGTTTTTTGGTCGCCTGCCGCAACTCGCCGTTTCAACTCGGCAATTTGTTCGCTGTTCAGCGATTTCTTTCGTCCCCGGTAGGCACCGCGCTGCTTGGCCAGCACGATTCCCTCGCGCTGACGTTCGCGGATCAGGGCGCGCTCGAACTCAGCGAAGGCTCCCATGACCGACAGCATCAGATTGGCCATCGGTGAGTCCTCGCCGGTGAACTTCAGCCCTTCTTTGACGAACTCCATGCGCACGCCCCGTTGTGTCAGCCCTTGGACGATGCGGCGCAGGTCATCAAGGTTGCGTGCCAGCCTGTCCATGCTATGCACCACCACGGTGTCGCCCTCGCGGACGAAGGCCAGCAGCCTTTCCAGCTCGGGACGCTGGGTGTCCTTGCCAGAAGCCTTGTCGGTGAACACCCGCGCCACCTGAACACCCTCCAATTGCCGTTCCGGGTTCTGGTCGAAGCTGCTGACGCGGACATAGCCGATGCGTTGACCTTGCAAGATGCCTCCAAAGGCAAAAGTGTCAGGATGAAATCTATTACCTTTGACGGAATATGTCAATCAATAGGAAATTTAACTCTATTCTGACATCGTTTGCACATGGTGTCGTTTTCAGAAGACGGCTGCACTGAACGTCAGAAGCCGACTGCACTATAGCAGCGGAGGGGTTGGATCCATCAGGCAACGACGGGCTGCTGCCGGCCATCAGCGGACGCAGGGAGGACTTTCCGCAACCGGCCGTTCGATGCGGCACCGATGGCCTTCGCGCAGGGGTAGTGAATCCGCCAGGATTGACTTGCGCTGCCCTACCTCTCACTAGTGAGGGGCGGCAGCGCATCAAGCGGTGAGCGCACTCCGGCACCGCCAACTTTCAGCACATGCGTGTAAATCATCGTCGTAGAGACGTCGGAATGGCCGAGCAGATCCTGCACGGTTCGAATGTCGTAACCGCTGCGGAGCAAGGCCGTCGCGAACGAGTGGCGGAGGGTGTGCGGTGTGGCGGGCTTCGTGATGCCTGCTTGTTCTACGGCACGTTTGAAGGCGCGCTGAAAGGTCTGGTCATACATGTGATGGCGACGCACGACACCGCTCCGTGGATCGGTCGAATGCGTGTGCTGCGCAAAAACCCAGAACCACGGCCAGGAATGCCCGGCGCGCGGATACTTCCGCTCAAGGGCGTCGGGAAGCGCAACGCCGCTGCGGCCCTCGGCCTGGTCCTTCAGCCACCATGCCCGTGCACGCGACAGCTGCTCGCGCAGGCTGGGTGCCAAGCTCTCGGGTAACATCAAGGCCCGATCCTTGGAGCCCTTGCCCTCCCGCACGATGATCGTGCCGTGATCGAAATCCAGATCCTTGACCCGCAGTTGCAAACCCTCACTGATCCGCATGCCCGTTCCATACAGAAGCTGGGCGAACAAACGATGCTCGCCTTCCAGAAAACCGAGGATGCGAACCACTTCATCCGGGGTCAGCACCACCGGCAAGCGCCGCGACGGCCGAGGTCTTCCGATCTCCTGAAGCCAGGGCAGATCCGTGCACAGCACCTTGCCGTAGAAGAACAGCAAGGCCGCCAATGCCTGACGATGCGTGGAGACCGAAACCTTGCGCTCGTTCGCCAGCCAGGACAGAAATGCCTCGACTTCGCTGCTGCCCAAGGTTGCCGGGTGACGCACACCGTGGAAACGGATGAAGGCACGAACCCAGTTGACATAAGCCTGTTCGGTTCGTAAACTGTAATGCAAGTAGCGTATGCGCTCACGCAACTGGTCCAGAACCTTGACCGAACGCAGCGGTGGTAACGGCGCAGTGGCGGTTTTCATGGCTTGTTATGACTGTTTTTTTGTACAGTCTATGCCTCGGGCATCCAAGCAGCAAGCGCGTTACGCCGTGGGTCGATGTTTGATGTTATGGAGCAGCAACGATGTTACGCAGCAGGGCAGTCGCCCTAAAACAAAGTTAGCCATATGAACTCGGAATCAGTACGCATTTATCTCGTTGCTGCGATGGGAGCCAATCGGGTTATTGGCAATGGTCCTAATATCCCCTGGAAAATTCCGGGTGAGCAGAAGATTTTTCGCAGACTCACTGAGGGAAAAGTCGTTGTCATGGGGCGAAAGACCTTTGAGTCTATCGGCAAGCCTCTACCGAACCGTCACACATTGGTAATCTCACGCCAAGCTAACTACCGCGCCACTGGCTGCGTAGTTGTTTCAACGCTGTCGCACGCTATCGCTTTGGCATCCGAACTCGGCAATGAACTCTACGTCGCGGGCGGAGCTGAGATATACACTCTGGCACTACCTCACGCCCACGGCGTGTTTCTATCTGAGGTACATCAAACCTTCGAGGGTGACGCCTTCTTCCCAATGCTCAACGAAACAGAATTCGAGCTTGTCTCAACCGAAACCATTCAAGCTGTAATTCCGTACACCCACTCCGTTTATGCGCGTCGAAACGGCTAACCATTCCGTCAACGGGACGCCAAAATGCTGCGCATTTTGGTTCCCTCCGCTGCGCTCCGGCTCTCGTTACGTCCAACGTTAGCACCACTGAAACCCAGCTTTATTTAGCTCATGTTTATTCAAACGGCATTTAGCTTTTCAGGCGTTATTCAGTGCCTGTTTTGCCTTTTTTCCGGGCTTCGCCTGCATGGGCTGCGCAGGTTTTCAGTCTTTTTGGCCTCTAGCCCTTGCGTAGCAAGCGCAAGCAGCTATCGTTTTTGCAGTGCTGTGCCGCCTCGGTGGCGCAGCGTTTTTTCACGGTTAGCGCCCGTCGCCAAATTCAAGTTATCCGTTTTGGCTTCTGGTTCTAACATTTCGGTCAAGCCGACCCGCATTCTGCGGTCGGCTTACCTCGCCCGTTAGACATCATGAGGGAAGCGGTGACCATCGAAATTTCGAACCAACTATCAGAGGTGCTAAGCGTCATTGAGCGCCATCTGGAATCAACGTTGCTGGCCGTGCATTTGTACGGCTCCGCAGTGGATGGCGGCCTGAAGCCATACAGCGATATTGATTTGTTGGTTACTGTGGCCGTAAAGCTTGATGAAACGACGCGGCGAGCATTGCTCAATGATCTTATGGAGGCTTCGGCTTTCCCTGGCGAGAGCGAGACGCTCCGCGCTATAGAAGTCACCCTTGTCGTGCATGACGACATCATCCCGTGGCGTTATCCGGCTAAGCGCGAGCTGCAATTTGGAGAATGGCAGCGCAATGACATTCTTGCGGGTATCTTCGAGCCAGCCATGATCGACATTGATCTAGCTATCCTGCTTACAAAAGCAAGAGAACATAGCGTTGCCTTGGTAGGTCCGGCAGCGGAGGAATTCTTTGACCCGGTTCCTGAACAGGATCTATTCGAGGCGCTGAGGGAAACCTTGAAGCTATGGAACTCGCAGCCCGACTGGGCCGGCGATGAGCGAAATGTAGTGCTTACGTTGTCCCGCATTTGGTACAGCGCAATAACCGGCAAAATCGCGCCGAAGGATGTCGCTGCCGACTGGGCAATAAAACGCCTACCTGCCCAGTATCAGCCCGTCTTACTTGAAGCTAAGCAAGCTTATCTGGGACAAAAAGAAGATCACTTGGCCTCACGCGCAGATCACTTGGAAGAATTTATTCGCTTTGTGAAAGGCGAGATCATCAAGTCAGTTGGTAAATGATGTCTAACAATTCGTTCAAGCCGACCGCGCTACGCGCGGCGGCTTAACTCCGGCGTTAGATGCACTAAGCACATAATTGCTCACAGCCAAACTATCAGGTCAAGTCTGCTTTTATTATTTTTAAGCGTGCATAATAAACCCTACACAAATTGGGTAAAACCGCAAGAACTGTAATTATGAATTTGTCAGAAAACTATCCGTACAAGGAAGTGTATGAAAAATGTCTGGTATAATAAAGATATCATCTTGAAAATCGAGTGTTGCTCTGTGGATAACTTGCAGGGTTTAATAAGTATCTTTACTCAAAAGTTGCAATCAATAATTTATTGAAAAAGATTGAAAGGTGGTGGTAAATAATGTTACAATGTGGGAGTATCAGTTTAAATTCTTCGTGAAATAGTGTTCATGGTTAGGAAATTCGATTAACAGTTTAATGAGTTAATAACGATATGTTTCGTCATCAGAGTCTACTAAAAGGTCTCTATCGTATTTAAACTTAACCTTGCTAACGCGTAACCGCACTATTTTTAACCAAAAACTGAAATGATAGGCACACTGATCCTAGGCTGCGGTTTGTAACCATCGCTTTTTAGCCATTTTATCCCGCCTTTCTGACAGTAAAGTGACCGCGTGTAGGCCTTTTTCGGCACTCATAAACCGCAGTCGGTTTCCGCATAAAATACATTGGTACGGATCCGTGTTTAAAAATCCTTTGGTCAGGGCTGCAAACCCCGGTTTTTCAGGCACGTTAGGATGAATCATGTCCAACGCGTCATACACTTTAGGTAATAAGTGCCCACGTTTGCGATTGGCTAAAAAACCGTAATAGCGGATCATTTTAAAATGGCGAGCTGGGATATGACTGACATAACGTCTTATCATTTCTTCTTGGGATAAAATTTGTCGCCGATGTTGCTGGCTGTGGTGATCATAATAATGATGGAGCACGGTGCCGCCGCTGTAGTGTTTCAATTGAGAGGCCGAGATAGGCGGACGTTTTAAGTAACGCCCTAGATATTTGACGTTGTGCCACGCGCCTCGGGTTTTCTTAGCAAAATGGAGTTTCCAATAACGTTGAAACTGGGCATTGAGGTAACGACACCACGTTGGGTAATCGCGAATATGCCCGAAACCAGGCAATTTATTCGGTTGTAACTGAACATAGTTGTCTCGAAGGAGCCGAATAACGGCACTGCGCCAGACTTTTTCGACGTCTTTCTTTTTAAAGAAAATCGGCTTCCAGGTGTCGTATTTGGTGAGACCGCCTCGGGTGACGGATAAATGAATGTGGGGATGTTGATTGAGTTGGCGACCATAGGTGTGCAGTGCACAAAAAATGCCAATGTCGAGTCCAAGGCGTCTAGCGTATTTGAGCATAGCACGGGTGGCACAGCGAAAGAGTTGGTTGAGCAAGGCCCAGTTGTTATTGAAAAAAGGCCAAAGCAAGTGCGGCATCGTGAGAGTGATATGTTGCCATTCGCAATCTGGCAAAATATGCCGTTGTTGGGCGATCCACTGTTCGGTGCCTTTGAGCCCACACGCACTGCAAGCTTTGGATTTACAGGTTTGACAAAAGAAGCGCGAATGCGTGCATTCAGGAGAAGAACAGCAATAACGTCGAACGCCCATCGCGCAGGTGCTACAGGCGAGCATCTTTTCAACACAGAGGAGTTGCCATTCATCGACAGGGTTGTTATCAATGAAGCGGTTCCATCCGTCGTCATATTGAAATAGCAGTTTAGTGGGTCTGGGAATATACATGAAGCAGAGTATAAAAGACGAGAAGAGAGTTGCCTAGAAATAGAGCGGCTTTGCCGCGATGCTCACGCCAAAGGCGTGCTTATGTTCTTTTAAGCTAATAAAAAATGCACGTGGAATTTAGGTCAAAGAAAAGTAAAGAAAAATTTATTTATGGAGGTAAAAAAGGATGAGTCAAGTTGTTGATTTTTTAAATGAAGCAAAAACTTATTATTTTGCAACCGTTGAAGGAGACCAGCCAAGGGTCAGACCGTTTAATGCAGCCATGGAGAGGAATGGCAAGGTCTATCTTGGTACAACCAATCAGAAAAAAGTTTATCAGCAGTTATTGGCAAATTCAAAGGTGGAAGTCTCAGGTATGGCAAAAGGAAAATGGATTCGGCTCACCGGCGAAGCCGTAATTGATGATACCGTGGAAGCAAGGGAAGCAATGCTTGAAGCAAATCCGCCTTTGAGAGATATGTATAGCGCTGATGATGGGAAATTCACCGTATTTTATTTGAAAAACATGCAGGCAGTTTTATATTCCTTTACAGGAGATCCGGAGATATTAGATAATTAATCAAAACATGCAGCCCAAGTGTAGAATGAACTGACCCCCATAAGTTAGACCAAAAATCTAACTTATGGGAGGTCATTTTTTATGGCAAAATACAGTTATGAATTTAAGTTACAAGTTGTTCAAGCATATTTAGATTTTTATTTTGTCCGTTTTGTCTAGCTTACCGAAAGCCAGACTCAGCAAGAATAAAATTTTTATTGTCTTTCGGTTTTCTAGTGTAACGGACAAAACCACTCAAAATAAAAAAGATACAAGAGAGGTCTCTCGTATCTTTTATTCAGCAATCGCGCCCGATTGCTGAACAGATTAATAATAGATTTTAGCTTTTTATTTGTTGAAAAAAGCTAATCAAATTGTTGTCGGGATCAATTACTGCAAAGTCTCGTTCATCCCACCACTGATCTTTTAATGATGTATTGGGGTGCAAAATGCCCAAAGGCTTAATATGTTGATATAATTCATCAATTCCCTCTACTTCAATGCGGCAACTAGCAGTACCAGCAATAAACGACTCCGCACCTGTACAAACCGGTGAATCATTACTACGAGAGCGCCAGCCTTCATCACTTGCCTCCCATAGATGAATCCGAACCTCATTACACATTAGAACTGCGAATCCATCTTCATGGTGAACCAAAGTGAAACCTAGTTTATCGCAATAAAAACCTATACTCTTTTTAAGGCACTGTTGCAAAGTTAGCGATGAGGCAGCCTTTTGTCTTATTCAAAGGCCTTACATTTCAAAAACTCTGCTTACCAGGCGCATTTCGCCCAGGGGATCACCATAATAAAATGCTGAGGCCTGGCC
>NZ_QFRV01000010.1:0-90170 GCF_004136805.1 Enterobacter cloacae complex sp. GF14B | reverse complement strand
AGTGCTTTTGCCGTTACGCACCACCCCGTCAGTAGCTGAACAGGAGGGACAGCTGATAGAAACAGAAGCCACTGGAGCACCTCAAAAACACCATCATACACTAAATCAGTAAGTTGGCAGCATCACCTATCGTTAAAATCCAGAACCGAAACGGCGACCATGAGAATAGCTATGTTCGGTTACTCGTCAGCGATTGTGAGAAAAATGCTTGCCAGACGGCACTCATTTCAGAGTGCCATGGCGAGCTTGAACAGCTGAGTTTTGAAGACGGTGGGGTTTACGACTACAACGGCGAAAATCACTACAGTGTCAGGAGCTGCGTGGAGGTTGCTCCAGAAGACGTTGCAACTTTGCAACGCTTCCTTTAACACCTGCGACATTTGATTAAATATCGGGCGTCCGCTACAGGATGCCCGTGATTTAAACGATTCCTCAAAGATCGCTGTCACTCCTGATAACTGTATTAAGAGCAGGTTTGTGATAGGTTCAGCGTAACAACATTACTGGAATTTTGGTTGCCTTGATGAAGAGCTGCTTTTCTGATTTACCCGTTAAAGACGGCACGTCCGGAACCTGGAAACTGGACACATTCGAAATTACCGCAGATAAGGCGATGAGCCTCGCCCTTCGTGCCGAGTATACAGGTAATACAGACGAGTTTATCCCGCCCGGTAGATATCGGCGTTTGTCCAACGGCTGGGATGTGGTGATGTCCAATACCCCGATGGAGATCAGAACCTGCCAGGATTTTTTAGAGCGAGCCACCGGGCGCGTGCTCATTAATGGTCTTGGTCTGGGGATGGTGCTTCACGCCATTCTTCAAAAAGAAGATGTAACCCATGTAACAGTAATTGAAAAAGAACAGGACGTTATTAACCTCGTTGCGGCCTCGTTTGCAAACGATCCTCGCGTTGAAATTATCCATGCTGATGCAATGATGTATTGCCCACCAGCAGGCGTCACGTACAACGCATGCTGGCACGACATATGGCCAGACTTCGCAACAGCTAACCTCTCACAGATGGATAAGCTGGAAATTAAGTACCGGGACATCTGTGAATGGCAGGGCTCGTGGGGCAGGGAGGAGTGTGAGCAAAAGCACATTGAGTTTCAAAATCTTGGGGCTGATTGAGTACAACTTTTGAAGGTGTCTCCGCTAAAGAAGACTGGGTCTCTTTGCGCATGCCCAGCTGTGCTGCATGACCTGACAAAGCCTATAAATAAACAGATCGGTTTGATTTAGTAATCCCCCTTCCAACCATCAGGCCGATATTTAAACTGCATCTCCATTAAGGATGGCTGATGAGCACGATTTCTACGGATTTAATTGCACGGATCTACGCAGCCTCCGAATTGCCGTTGAGCAACGACGAGCTTTATCGCGAAGTGCAGCGTGAAACTGGCATGTCGGATGCCGAATTGCACGAACTGAAAGAATTTGGGTCAGATAAAACCAGAACCAGCGGCGTCAAACACAAAGTACGCTGGTTTCAGCAGACTCTTCGGCAGGCCGGAGTCATCGAACGCGTTCCAGAAAAACGGGGCGTCTGGAGATACTCCTCTAAGACGAAAACAAACCTACACGAGTCATGGGAAAAGCTCTGTGTTGTCGGTTTCTCAACTTCTCTTGGGGCATCGGTTTTTGGAAACGCCTATGCCTTCTTCAGCAATATCACAGAGCAAATTCATCTTTGCCTGACCTCGCCGCCTTACCTCCTTCGAAATTCAAGAGACTACGGGCATGGCGGGGGGCGTGGCGAGCAGGTTTATATTGACTGGCTTCTGCGTATCCTCGAACCGATCGTGAAACAGCTTGTACCCGGCGCAAGTGTGGCATTGAATATCACTCAAGATAGCTTTAATAGGGGCAGGCCTTCACGTTCTCTGTATCTGGAGCGTCTGACACTGGCATTATGTGACAAGCTGGGGCTTGAGCTCATGGACAGGCTTCAGTGGGTGAATCGCAGTAAGCCCCCATCGCCAACGCACTGGGCATGTAAGCAACGAGTGCAGCTCTGCTCATCGTATGAGCCTGTGCTGTGGTTTACCAATGATGCGAGTAAGGTTCGTTCAAACAACTTACGTGTACTGCAACCGCATTCAGAGCAGCATCTTAAATTGCAGGCAGCAGGCGGTGAAAATCGCACGACCTTTTATGGTGATGGGGCGTACCAGCTTAAAAGCGGATCCTTTGGAAATAAAACAGAAGGAACGATCCCCAAAAATACTTTGTTTTACGGCAATAGCTGCGCTGATACGAGATTTTGCCATTCCATTGCCCGCGAGCTAGGTTTTCCGCTGCATGGTGCAACGTCTCCTACCAGGCTTGCAGCGTTTCTGATTGAGTTTTTGACAGAGCCGGGAGATCTTGTTGTAGATCCCTTCGCTGGCCTGCATAAAGTTCCCATCGCAGCCGAGCGACTTGGCAGACGTTGGCTGGCGACGGACAAAATCATGGAATGGCTGGCGATTTCCCGAAACCTTTTTACGGCCGCACCGGGATATAAGAGTAACCCCATGCTGGACGAGCTCGCCGAACTGTATCGGGCTTAATGCAAGTTAACGGTTTTGATAAAGTGGTTTGAAGCGACAAGCGGTTTATTCATTTTGCATTGTTTCTACCATAAAATGACAATATTAACGGCTTAGCATACGCCGCAGAGATAATTAGGGTGCCATTCATTTCCGGTTGTCTGTATTAACGAGTGTATTCAATATTCACTTGTTTCTCCGATATAGACCCAACAAAAAAAACTGATGGTTGTGATACAGAACTTGTTGAATTAACATCCGGTACATTAACTATATTGGTAATTTAGACGGTTTCTAAATTAAAGGTGGACAGATATGAAGTCAGATACAGAAATGGTTTCTCCTATCGAGTTGCACATTGGCGATCATGTCCAGCGGCATGGTGCTTTATTTGAGGTTATGCATATTGTTGAATCCGAATGCGATATTCCCGGCGGCATCCGGGTAGCAGCATGCATTTCACGGGTTATCGGTGACGTTACGGGCAATATTCCTCGTGGTTGGCTGGAAACACCGAAGCGTATGGCTGAGCGAGGAGTTAAGTGGGCGACGAGTCTGCCTGAGGGGCTTTACTTTAACATCCAGGGGAACGCACATGCGAAAGTAAGCCGGGTTATTCGTAATGTGACTAATTGAAACTTTTTTCTGAATTGCGGTGTAAAAGTTACTTTTCACCGCATCGTTTTCCCTAACTACTAAATCAGAGCTTCTCTGAAATAAGCGGATTTAACCGCTAGCGATTTATTCAGGCCATTTTATTCTAATCATTATCCTACACTTCAAAAATATTCATTATTTTTTCTTCTGACCTATTAGCCAGAATTCTCGATTCGGTATCATTTACTTACGGTAAATCTTTTGAAAACGAGGTAAATGGCATGCATTCTCAGGATCCTATCACGAAATTAACCCAGACGTTGCAACGCGACGATGGTTCTCAGGTTCGTATTGTAGCGCAGCGGGGATATGGAAGTGGGCTTACAGCCTCGCTTGATGTGTACGTTCTCCGTCGTGATTCCTCTGAAAGCAACTGGTCACTGTGCGGAAAAGATCCTCACCCAGAGTGGAGAAAGATGTCAGTAGATGAGTATCAGAAATTTGGACGCTCTGAAATGCTGCGTTATGCCACACCAGGTGAAATTCTCAGGGTGGCATCCGCTATTGGCCAGCCAATGAGCTTCCTCGATGGCAACCCTGCGTTTTAGCCCGAACCCTGGCGACGCCTTTTAAACCGGCGTCATTCTTTTTACGAGCAACAGACGGAGAAAAAATGAATCTGAACGAACGAAGCACGAGCGCAGCAACGCCAGATTTGAGCCGACTTTATCTCATTTCCGGGCGCATTATGTTTGATGATGATGATCAGGCCTACCTGGTCGAAGCCGACTCCCCTGGTGATGCAGAGGAGGCTTTCCGGCATCATATTGCTGACAGTGCCGACGACTTAGAAAAGGTGATTATAGTTTCCTCTACAAGTTTCGCTTCAGCTCACAGCAGTCGCGTAATTTGTCGGCCTGCCGTGAAGTAATTTCAACTTCCAATGATATTTCCCTCTTTATAAAAGCCGCCGTCTGGCGGTTTTTATTTGCAAAAATGAATATTAATCCTGAATGATATTAATTTAAGATGAGGTAGTGTTCATATTCTTCTTCTTAATATTTTTTCTAAAAAAACGCCTTCAGGTTATTAGTTGGTATTAGTGTATTTGTTATGATCTTCTCATCAAATACATTAATTAAATAATCAAGGAGTCAACTGTGGCAGATAATTATACTCAGGCGTCGTTTATTATTCCCTGCACTCAGGAGCAGGCAAAAATGGCACAAGAAGCAATCACATTCGTTACCGAAGCAGAAATTGCAGAAGGTGAGCGTTTGCTTGATAAGCCACTGACAGATTGTTCTCTGACTGAGAAGCTGATCCTCAGTATTATCGAGAACCACCCTGAGTATGACCCTTCTGAGCCGAGCTTTGGGCAACCATCCTGCCCAGACTGCAATTATGAACTGTTGTTCGCAACAGAAGTTACCAGCAGTGGGCTGGCAGTTTTTCATGGAGAGACCATTGATCTTGACCATGCAATTTGCCTCACAACTGCCGTGCTGTCGGTATTCGACCTCTCGGAAATGGTAACAATTACTGCTGCATTTACATGCAGTAAAAGCCGGACAGATGAATTTGGGGGTATGACTATTCTGGTCACAAAGGATACCCACTATTACCAGGATGGCTGTCAGTTTTCTCGTCTCATGAATGAGGCTCACAAAGCCGGTATCCAGTATGCTCTGTGTAAAGTGACGCATTACCACGGTGAGAGCAGCTATGTGGCAAGCTATGTCCTGAGCTGCGACGTAGCGGATTCAGCCCAGGAGGTCGTTAACAAACGACTGAAGGCATGTGCCGGAAAAGAGCCAGAAGACGGAATCTATATTCTGTGTGAAGAAGACAACACTAGTCTTTCGGTCGAACTCGTTACAGAACTGTCTCCGCTCGATTACGACAAGCTGAGCAAGCTTCTCCCTTCCCTTGACACCCTTTGCGGCGCTTAAGCCTGCCAATTACCGTAGCCACCGGTTTCCCCGGTGGCCTGGAGCCTGCCATGACCAATAAATTCATAGTTTCTACCGTTGATTGTATCAATGAATTTGCAAGTGACGTTCCGCAGAGTGTTTCCTTACGGATAGATACAATGCTTGAACAGCGTATCCGCAAATTGGCGGCATACGTGAAAGAAAACGATCTTCATTTAACTGAGTTTTACTTCTATGACGCTAACTGGTCATTTTGTGGTGAAGATGAAATTCAAGAAATAAAAGACATGGATGAATATAAGCATAGCGACAGCATAAAGCAGGAAGCGATGCTGCGGGAAGTAATGCCATCAGCACGTACGGAATGCCCGGTTATTAGGGTGATGAAAGATTCATTTCAGCTTTCAGCTCTACCACGCCATTGTGGTGATGACATGACTCTTAACACTCCTTTTATTCCGCTGTCTGAGTTGAAAACAAATAATACGGCATTTATTACGCCGCCAACCTATAACTAATAGCTGTGCCGGGTGATTAAATTACAATGGATTATTTTTATATATATTGACATTAAATCCGCGTGATTTTGATTTAATATAATTTCGCTAAATGGTTGCGCTGTAGTTATTTTAAAGTTCTAATAATATCAGTGATGCAGCATATACCGTGGTTCAGGAAAATATATGTTTATTGAAAAAAGCGACTCATTCCTTGAATTATCCTCAGAAGTTATTTTTCCTGAGGCGGCTAATGCTGCCATTTTGAAACATGATAAATGGGCGGATGTTTGGGAGACCCTGACAACCGATGCCGATCTGAACTATACCGATGAAAAGGAGACTGTGAGTCTTTCTTCTCTGGTCATGTCAGCCACATCTGCTATTTATCAGGCTATTACGGACGGCTGGACAATGTGCGTGGGATACAGTGGCGGCAAAGACTCCCATTCTCTTCTGCACCTGTTTCTGATGGCATTGATCAGGGCAGTACGTAACGGCACAAATATCAGCGAACATCATTTCATTCAGATGTCCGATACGCTGATCGAAAACCCTGAGATGCACTATCAGGCTTCACAGGTTCTCAACCAGCTCAGAATGTTCATTGCTGAACACCAGCTACCGGTCACAGTCCTTGTCGCCCGACCGTCTCTTACGCAGAGCTGGGTCGGCCGCATTCTGACTGGGCGCGGACTTCCGACCTGGACTAATTCTTCTACCCGACAGTGCTCAACCGACTACAAAATCGCGCCCCTGCGCCAGGCCAAAGCTCGTTACCTGAAAAACGCCCCGGCATCCGTTCGAAGCAGGGTATGCCTGATGCTGGGCTCCAGGGATGATGAAAGTGCCCGAAGGGCCGGAAATATCCTCAAAATGGGAGGGCAGGCGAGGAAAGTAACCCTGACTGAGCACGGTGGTGAACTCTATCCGGTAAAGGAGTGGCGCACTCAGGACATCTGGTCTTTTCTGATGGCCTGTGGTTCCGAATCACGCTTCCCTTTACCAAGCTTTATGCCGGATAACTTCAGCCTGGCAACGCTTTATAAAGACGCCACCGGGGAGTGTATCTGGTCGCCGGAGAAACCCACTCGAACATCAGCTTGTGGGGCTCGATATGGGTGCTCCTTTTGCACAGCAGTAGGGGTTGACCATTCAATGGAAACGCTCCTTCGAACTGACCCGGAGAAATACGGTTATCAGGCTGGCCTGAGTCGTCTTCAGCGATTTCTTTCTAAGATCCAGTACGACTGGAGCCTGCGGGATTATATCGGTCGTAAAGTGTTCGAAGGCGGATATGTGCGTCTTCAACCCAATATCTTTTCTTCGTCCCTGACTGAACGTCTTTTTCATGCCTGTTGCAGCCTTGATTATGTTGAAGCAAGACGTGCGGCAGAGCATCGCAGAAAGCTACTTTCCGGCGAGGTTGACGATACGGCTTATAACCGTCGTATGGCTGAGCCACAATTTCGGCTTGTACAGGAAGCAAACGTGATCCACGTTGATTTCCTCTGGTCGTTGCACTGTTTCAACCCTCGCCCGTTTCGGGCAATTGAGATCTATCGCAGGGTCTGGGAAGAGGCCGATCTGGACCTTCTTGAGGATGAGCCTGACATGCAGCCTGTGCCCCGTACACCAATGCCAGCTCCACTCTGGATGAAACTGCCCGGAGGCCGGTTCGGTACAGCTTATGATGGACTGACTGATACGTTGCCGCTGATGACCTATTTTGACGGGCAGGCTGACCCCAGGGCTTCACGTAGCCTAAAGACCGGAGAGAGCAGTTCTGTCGTCGTGGCATTCGAGGAAGAGGATGAGCTGACTGTTGAAGAAGATACGGCGTCCTGGATTATCTGGCATGAATACGACGGGTTACGCCAGCGCATCGCTGACGGTGAGTTTACTCCAACGACTGCTGCTCAGTATCTTCTTCGTTATGGCGCGGTCCGAATTTCAAAAGGCAAGGGCGCTGTCTATCATCGTCTCGCACAACGGGGACAAACCTTTTCCCGCCTGGGGATAGGCGACAGAGTGTCGCTTCCAGAGCTGGTTGCCAGTCGGCGTTTTAAAATACTCAGTGATTCTGCATACCGTCAGGTTGTAGCCCGGAAATTGCGTGGACAGATAAAAAAGTTCAGATTCTGGGCATGCGTAGCTGCCTGTGTTCAGTTGCACGTACACAACAAGACGGCACTCGGAGAAAGAATTTTAACGTTACTCGAAGGTGAGAGGGAACAGCAACAAGGTGCGATCCAGGCGAAGCTGAAGGCGGGAATGATGGATGCAGTTCTAACTCTGTGTAACCAGCGACTCCGGGTGAAAGAAAATACTAACCAGCCAGAGGAGTTCCGCTATTACCGTGCCGTAAGAGCTCGTTTCATGCGCCATTTATCTGAATGCCTTAAGCCAGAAAATGGCGGCGTTATCCGTGACGTTATCTGGGAACTGAGGGTGCTGAGCAGTGCTCACGGTACGACCAAAACAGGTTTTTACTATGTCGATAGCAATCGCCCGACAGCGAAAGGACTGTTAAACCGCCTTCTGATGAGGATGGTCAAGCAGGTCGTATAAGCGTCTGAAACGCGAAACACACGAAAATGGAGGGGTTATACAAAAAAAACTTAGCTTTGATCGTGATGTAATGTGGACATCATGTCCAAGCGTTGCTGCATCCAGAAAAGTAACTTTAATCCTGTTGATACAGCCCTTGCATTACCTGTTTACGCATAGCGTGGAAACGTTCTAATTAAACCAGACGAATATAAATTTAAATTAATTCACTCACCCCCGGAATCGGGGAACTAAACAAAAGGATCATCAATGCAAAATCAAAATACACCCGCTCAGGAAAAACACACCGTATACCTTTTTAATGCCGAACATGCTGACAAGACAGCCGCCAAGCAAGCCGGGAAACTCTTCACGCTGGACATTGAACACCCAATGACCCTCAACGATCTCTCGCTGCTGTGTGAGTCGGTCGCGGACGCTGTGGGAGCACCTGGCGGAATTAAATATGAAATCACAACAGAGCCTAATGGGGTTCAGGAGGAATACTGAATCAGTGTGGTGTGAGTCCATTTTAATTTGACGTTTCATGAGTTCTATCGAGAGGCTGAAGTATGACTTTGAAAATGGAAAGTTCCCGGACTTCCAAGCCTGAGGGGCCATTTGTATTAATCACTTTTGAGGGGGACGAATTTCTTTTTGATGACAGACATAATGTCGTCAAGATAAATGGCAGGCCTAAAAAAATGGATGTAAAGCGAAATTATTTTGAGTCCGATCTGGGAGAAGGGAAAGCGAAATACTGGACTTTAAATATCGAAGAGGCTCATCGGTTCAATTCGATTGATGAAGCGACAGAACAACTTTGTAAACTGAGTCGCCCTCATCTGATCAAAATTCGCAAAGTTGAGGGGGTATCTGAATGACCAAAGAGATGTTTTTACGCATTTTAAATGAGGCACAGGCTCGTGTGGATAACGATTCGCTTCCGCTTGATGTTCGTATCCGGTCACGCACCACGGTAAATGATTGCGTCATCCGGGCAGATAAAGAGGGGTGGCCTATTGAGTATAAACAGAAGGTCTGGGTAGATGCAGTCAGTGGCTGTTATCTTTAGCGGTTACTTAAGCCAGTTCCTGTGCCCGTGAGCTTAGTAAAGGCGGAAAATGATATGGTCAAGGTGATAAATATCAACGGGAATTTAGTTGAATTACCTGAGCCCTCAGCAAAGTTATCCAAAGCTGAATCACCTGATGGTAGGTTCTCAAAACCTAAAAATAAGATCTCTAAAATACAGCGAGCTGAGCTGCGAATGAAATTTGGGGGGCGTTGTGCCTATTGTGGTTGCAAGCTTCCTGAAAAAGGGTGGCATGCCGATCATGTTGAGCCTGTTCGACGCGACTTTGAACTGGTGAGAGCCCCTGTCGGCAGCGGCGTAACTCATGTTGCCCGAAGTACGGGTAAGGTTATGCACCCTGAACTGCATGCTATAGAAAACTTATTTCCATCATGCGCCCCCTGCAACCTTTTTAAAGGAGCTTTTAGTGTTGAAGGAATGAGAAAAGAAATTACCAAACAGGTTGAACGGGCTCGCGCATATAGCGTGAATTTCCGTACCGCAGAACGTTTTGGGTTGCTTCATATTGTAGAAAAACCGGTCGTCTTCTGGTTTGAGCAGTATAACGAACAGAAACAAAACGAATAATTTCTGTGAAACATAAAAGAAGTTAATCAGCAGTGGTTTACTAATTAAAGAGTGATTTAAATATTTTGATGCTGCTGAGGAGCTGCCTGGTATATCCTTCAAAGGAGAAAATGATGTATCTGCATCTTGTGCCCCGTATTCTTCACCATATGAAAAACAAGTGTACTCTCGTGTCAGTTTCTGTACCTGAATTGTCACTTGAGCTTAAAGCTGATTCGCTGGTGGCAATGAAACCTTATCCCAACAAGTCCTACCACGTTGTCATGTTGAAGGGGCGACGTGCATTAAATGGCTTTCTGGTAAAAAGCCCACGGACTTTAACTGAGTTCACAATGATAACAATCTGGGAAATTGAAGGCTTTGGAAAAATTAGTCATACCGTAAAAACGCTCGTTCAGGACAAAGACTATGACTTGGTCTCCCATGATGTCCTTTTGGCACATGCATACCATCAGAGGGAGGAAGAATTGGGGTACCGTGTACATCCATCCTATGACAGTCTAGCTCCCGTCGATTTTGAACCAACAATGCAGTCAAGGTACATAAAGGAATCCGATCTTTCCCACGACGTATGGGAAACCTATTCATGGGGGGAATTGCTGCGTTCGCGTGAAGAGACATTTCTGGCGATGACCATGTCATCTGCTCGTTTAAGCCATCCAGCATTCATCAGAGGAAACCGACTTCCTCAAACTGACCAGGCCATCATTATCAGTTCGTAACGACCTTTTATTCTTTTTGATGCCAGGCGAGTCTCCTTTTGCCTGGCCACTTTGATTTATTGCCTGGGAGTAACCTATGGATGAGCAAGATATTCTCCGCGTTATAAACGGCCGTGAGATTGATGCTTCTGACCTCCTGGAAGAAGCTATGCCGAACGCAGCCCGACGCTTTTATCGTTTAACTAACAGCATGAACAAATTGCTTTAGGAGGTCAGGGAGCACTTTCCTGACGCGATGTATTACTCTGCCAGCGGAACGGTAAGCCTGCTGTTGGGGAGCAGCCACGACAACAATGACCATCCGGTTAGAGAAATGGTCGCTGTAAGGTCACCAGATCTAAACATTGAAGGCGGTGATTGGTAGGTCAAGCAGGGGATCTATGTGCACTTCATGTCCTAACTTCATCCAGTGCTGAATTCAGTGCACAGACAGTAGGGGACTTCTCCTTTAATCAGAATGGCAAAGGGTTACGTGAGGATCAGATTCTATTTTTTTGCCTCGAAAACGGATAAACCCAGGTTTTGGCGCTTTAACCGAAAAATCAGCAGAACGGTAAATGATAGGCTGTCATGGATAACCATTTTGAGGCAAAAATGAACGTTTCAACTGACAGCAGCAACATATCGATAGCAGAACTCAAAGAAGAATTTATACCCGGTCTTCTGCTTAATGCTGGGGCAATAAGCCATTACGGCGACTCGGCTTTATCTTCGAAGGCTATGGATAAGTATTCAAATCTTCTGGAGAAAGACGCAGTTACCGCTTTATCAGGAGCCTTGAACCGTATCGTAAGTGCCTTAGCGGAGGCAGATCCACGTTCTATCAGTAGCAATCCATCCTGGTTTTCCCGCTTTACGGGCAAACACCTTGAAAAGCGCGTTCGTTACCAACACGCACGTGAGAAGGTGGAAAATCTTATTAATGAGGGGAACGGATATCTGACACATGTGAATGAGACGCTACTGGCTTTAGAAGAGCTGCTTGAAACATATGTGTCAGAAATCAAACGCCTTAAAATTTTTATCCAGGCAGGCCATGAGTTCCTTAGGGATTCTACCGAAGAAAAAAATAGTGACGATCTAAGCCTTGTCTTCGATAAACCGAGGGAAAGATTTGCCAGACGTTTAGCTAACCTGGCAACACTGCTTGCGTCTCATGAAATGGCCGCCATGCAGATGGAAATCACTCGCGGGACTTGTATAGATATTGCTGACCGCTTTAACGAAACTATAAAAGTCCTGGTTCCAGTATGGCGGCAACACACACTTTCGCTGTTATCAGTAAATAACACTGACCCTACGATTGTTAGAAAAGCTAATCAGGCCCACGAGGCTCTTCTAAAAAGCCTGCGACAAAATTTAGAGGGATTCCAAAAATGATTAATAATTTGACCACCAAAACTGAGGTTGTTGCTTTTACTTTGACTTCCGCTGAACTGGAAAAGTTCGGGCTGAATGAGCAAGATGAACAAGAGATTAAAGCCGTCGCGGAATGCATTAATGCCGATGATCCAGGAACAGTTTATCGTTTTGGCCGGGCAATGGGGGAAAACACTGCTAATTATGCGGATAGCCTGCTTGAGCAAATTCGCAATAAAGATTTAGACGAAGCCGGGAGCAAATTAACTGAAATTATCAACCTTGCAAGAAATGTAAACATCTCGAACTTAACTGAAAGTCGTTCAAATCTGCCAGTTATTGGCCCTTTGTTGGATAAAATCCGCACCCGTGGGAAGAATTTCGCCGCACAGTTTGAATCAACTCGTGAACAAATCGATGCTCTGGTTTCAGAGGTTTCAGTTACACAGAATAGCCTCGGTTCTAATAATATTTCGCTCCAGCAAATGTTTGATGAAGTCGTTAAAGAACACCACTTAACAGGTGTACATATTGCTGCCGGTAAATTAAGGCTGGGAGAATTACAATTAAAAGCAGAAAATCTCAGAGCTAATGTTGGTAACAATCCTGCTAAGTTCCAGGAAGTATCTGATCTGGATACGCTAATTGCTAATTTAGAAAAACGTATTGGCGATTTAGTTGTTTCTCAGCAGTCTGCTATGCAAGTATTGCCAATGGTACGGATTATACAGGCAAATAACCAAAGTCTTATCGACAAGTTTCATAGCGTCAAAGAGGTTACTGTCCCTAATTTCAAGCGTCAGTTTCTGTTAGCCATTTCTCTAAATGGACAGCGTAACGCTGTAAATCTTGCCAATGATATCGATAATGCCAACAATGAGTTACTCCGTAGTAATGCAAAATTACTGCATCGCAATGCAGTAGAAACTATGAAAGCAAACCAACGGCTGGTTATTGATATAAGCACCCTTAAAGAGGTGCAGGATACGCTTATCCAGACGGTTGGCGATGTTGTTAAAATCCAGAGAGAAGGGGCTATTAAGCTCAGGGAAACAGAAAAACAGGTTCTTGCCATGCGTGAGAATTTGCGCACCCGACTGACACAAAAAGGGGTAGATCATGGTGCGTAACCTTAAGAGTAGTGACGATTTTTCCCGTGAACTGTCATTTCTTTTTCACCGGTCTATAAAGATTAGAAATTCAGGTTTCGCGATATTTGGTGCGGGCCTGCTGATAATGATTTTTGGTCTTTGCTTGTGGTTGCTGTCATTACACCTCTCACCTTCAGTTCTGGACTTTGATATTGATGTGCCCTTGTCATTCTTCAATTCATCTGAAGGTGAAGATAAGTTAGTGGTTTCGGATTTTGGCGATGCATTTGGAGGCTTCCTAACTACATATTCTAAGTTGCTATTAGGGATTATGGGGCTATTAGTAGTTTCTTCAACTGCCTTTAAAATTTTAAAGGGGGAGGAAATAGGTGAGATATTCCCGATGCTTCTAATTGCTGGCGCTTTTCTTATCGGCTTGTCAGTTTTTACATCTGCTTTAGGTTCGGAAGAGACTGATGCCACTTCAGCTTCGACTGTAAAGGTTATCAAGAAATATGTAAAACATGAAAAATACGATAAACTTGTCGCATATTTAAATGATAGTAATTGGCCCTCAGGCGAAGAGGTATCTGTAAACTATTTAAAGGCGCAACTACATATAAAACTCGGCAAGCCAGATGTGAAGTTAACACAGAATGTTGTTAGGGCGTATATGTCTGGTGTATTACAGTCAAATATTCCCGTGAAAGTTCGTTATGCATTGGAAAAGACAGCTTTAGATAAATCCGTCTCACCACTTGCGATTCGTTATGAGCAAAAACGTATGTCTAAATCACATACCTTTTCAAAAGCGTCGGTTAATTGTCTTAAAGTAGGTAGTCCCGTCGCATTCGTTGGCGTTTTGTTCGCTCTTCTTGGTATAAAAATCAGGCGGCGAGTCAGATTCTTAGAATCAAATTGAATGAAAGCCCGGTACGCTGGGCTTTTTTATTCAGTAACTTTTATCAAATATGTAGTAATTTACCGGAATCTGCTTCTCCAGCTTGTTAGCTGAAAAGCTTACTCAAGTATAATAATCTACTTCTGATTATGTTTTTTATGGTTTTATTTTTACACAACTTATTAAGGATACATGATGTGTAACTTTACTCCTGTTCAAATTATTGCTGATTATATACTGAGGTTTCTTAAAAATAATACTGATGCCAAGCTTTATGAGGCAATGCAGCGTCTTGAAAAGAAAATTGGTCAGTTTGTCGCTGATGGGGTTGATGAACATCAATTACGCTCTTCATTAAGCAAAGTCTGTCGATCTCGTTCCAGGGCGGCTCTTAAAGAGGAGTGTGAACAACTCATTCCATAAAAAGAACATCATACGGGAAAGTTACTTTAACGGTGAATGGCTCGCTTCTGGCGGTTTAAGTTGACGGCCATTCCTACCATAGCCATCATAAAGTATGATTAGCATTCGAGTGTGGCACTACTAATTTTAATGGGCTACGCATTCAGTCTCCACCTCTCTAACTATAAAGGTTCTTTTCATGTCCAATAGCTTCGATAAGCCGCAAACGCTCCCGGTACATAATTCTGATGCCGAACCCTTTTTTCCGAAAAACCTTGGTCCATTTATCGAGCAGGTATCCGGAAGGGATCTGGCAATGCTCACAGAATCAGAGAAGGAAAAACTTGCGCACCTGATCAGAACTGGGCGTAAATATGGAGTTTCTGTCGCTATCGTTCCTGATACAGATTCTGCTGAGCTTCATGAATTACTGTCTAATGCCGATTCCATTGAAAGGCAGTTTTCCATCTATGAACGCATCCAGACGAAGATTGCGTTCACGCGGTGTCAGGAAGCATAAACAAAGTGAGAAATACAACTACGTGGTATGACGTAGAACATATTGAAATCACCACAGGCGAGCGAGGCGGCAGGATATGGGTGCTGAAGCTCTCCTGTGGCCATACAGTATTTCGCCGAATACCTCCTATACGTCTTCATAACCTCACAGCTTTTTCTCTGCGGGAGCCCCCAGAAAAATGTCGGTGCTCTCTTTGCAATTCAAGTCCATAATAAAGCCTTTTTAAAGGCCACAAACTGCATATCACTGGATAAATCATCCTCTACAGCGTTCATTCTTAAACGCAAAATTTATATTTCATTCATTCTATTTTAAAAGCGTTATAAAAGACGGAATCCTATTTAGTCTGTTTGATGCTTAAATCATCTTCAGTGCCTTTTATCTTTTACCCAGCGACTTTAACATTAACCTGAGCAGAAAACTTGTTTTCAAACTAAGTTCGAAAACTTTCTGCTCAGGTTATTAGCCGGGTAAGCCACTTTGTTATATTTGTTTCATGTTAACAGAGGAGGCGATATGCAAATTGAAAAGGTGATGTCATTACTTGAAGTGCTTTCAAGCTGGCTTGAAGATAACATCAATATGGATTCTGAAATTATCTTTGATAATGACGAAGATAATACCAACTCAGAAATTCTGTATCCTGCTGTAGAAAAGGCTAATGCCGTTTTGCGCAAAATGGCATCTTTATCTTCAGATTCTGTTCATGCAATTCGACAGCGCTTGCAGCTTGCCGTAGAAGGCAAAGCTGAATTGTCCCTCAAGGATGTGGGAGAGCTTCTGCTGGCAACAAAGTATCTGATGTTGTCCACTGAAGAGGGAGAGTAAGCCTGTGACCACTCTCGTATTTGAAATGGCAGATATCAATAAACTGATCGAAGAAATTCGCACCGCAAAAACGTTTTCGGTCACCCCAGATCAGATCTATGACCCGGCATGCTATCCGGGGGGAGCCCTCCTTAACGCTGAGGGACAGACTGAAGAAGAGGCGCGTAAAGCTGGTAGGGTTTTCTTTCCCTCATCCTCAAAAATTGCCAGCACACATCTGGTGCCAAAAGTGCTTCTCGCGCACAGTCATGGTGTATACCTGATCACTAATGCTGAGCTTGAGGGCTCTCCCGCATCCCGCGATACTGTGGCTTACGCCCAGGGGATGAATCCAAAACTGGATGAGGACTGGGATTACGCTTGTGATGCCGCTTTGGGTGGGTCTGATTGTAGCTATACCATTCCCGTTGAGTGGCTGGAGTTAGCGGTAGAGCAGGGTTTTCAGGAGTTTCGACTTCGAATGAGTGAAACCAATATCAAACTTGTCAGCAAATAGTATGTCCTTGCTGTATCCAGTCAAACATTGTCCGCCAGTCGAGCTGCTGGCGGATTGTTTTATATAAGGCCGGGAAGGTATGTCAGGTTTAAGCAGTTCCGCCCAGAAGCTTACAAGGGCGCAGATTTACGTGTTAAGACGGATGGCATCCGGCACGATCTATGATATCTCTGGCAATTTCAGACGGGCCAGAGAACGGCGTACGTTTATGGGGAATCCTGATGATGTGACGTGCAGGAGCTCTCCGGTCCTGTTCCGGCTGGGCCTCGTGGAGTTATGCCAGCCAGTAAGGCATCTGGAGCCAGGTTTATACTATCGGCTCAAGTTGAGCTCCTCAGGGCATGAAGCTCTTAAGGCGAACGCACACCTCTAACATTTGAGATAGTTCGTTCGCAGCCAGGAAAGTAACTTTCATCTCAAGTGTGACCCTTACTACCTCATTTATGAGTAAAACCCCCCTCTGATATGTCGAAAATGCTCATTTATACGAAAATAGTTTCTCTTCAGGTGTGATGTAATTACTGAGAATTCTCCCTGAATGGAAGGCAACCGATGAAAATGTTTTTTACCCCTTATGTTCGTATCGTTTTCTATTTTTGCGCATTGATTTTTATTGTTTACAGTTTCAGTGATTTTTTCCAGGGCGTCCCTGACAGCACCTTCTTCAGTGCGGTCATCACGCTACTTGTTATCGGAACCATTGTTGCCCGGCATCTGGATCGCAAAAAATCTCTCAAATATACTTCACAGATTTAAGTTTCCACTCAGGCCACTCTCGGGTGGCTTTTATAATTTAATAAGGACCGGTTCATGCATAACCACGAAATTCAGACCATTGCTATATTTAGTGCCCAGTATAAAAACATCGAAGATGCTGAAAATGCAGGTGCTTTATATTCAGTAGATATTGAATATCCGATGACACTAAATGATTTATCGCGGCTTTGCGACTCTATTGCCGAAGCAGTAGGTGTGCCTGGCGGCGTCAAATACCAGTTCGTGTCCCAGCCGGAAGCGCATGAAACCAGCTTCTGATAACCAGTAACCAAACTGCCTAAAAGCAGGTGCAAAGCCATGAAACAAACAAAGTCTTCTATGTCACGTATTGTGCAGCTGTACGACGGGAGCCGATACGGAAACTGCGAGCAGGCTGATAACGAAGGAGAGCTTTTTACGGTGGTGTTGAATAAGCCTTCGCAGATCGATGACATCCGTAAAATCGTAGACACAACCGCCGAAGTACTTGGCAAAGCTTTGCCAGTACTCCTCTTTTAAAGCTTACATCCGTGAAGGATAATTACGGTCTTACTACTTTCAGTTTTTCATTCCAGTGCCGTCCATTTTAATTTATCGATTTTAAGCGGTCGGCGCTATTTCATTGTTTCTTTTCCGACTGTAATTCCTTATATATAGGAATATTTCAAAGAATTTATCTCAGGTTATTTGTGGCGTGGTGCCAGTTGTTATAATGATTCCACATAATCTGGAGAGTCAATCATGATCACATCTCTAATGAATTTCCGCGATTTAACCGGAGAGGCAGTCATCCAGGCGCGGCAATGCGTTATTAATGCTGAGATCGAAGCGGCCCGGGAAAAGGTAATTCATGCTCGTTCGTTATTCAAAGCGGGTATACATAATGTTGTAAACGGTAGTTCTGGCATTAAGGCTGCGGCAGCACATTTTCTGGTGATAAAACGTTTACAGACTGACACTCGGTATCTGGACGCGGTTATCACTGATAACCTTTGCATGTTTTCTCCTGAGGGTTATCTGTATCTGTTTATGCAACAACGTTATTTCCTATAAAACAATGGGTTAGGTAAGTATCTTTCCATTAAAAACATTAAAAAGGTGACTTGATGAAACCATTTGGACTTGCCGGAAAACCCCGGCCCGAACCTTGCGGCTGCTGCTGGTATACCCGTGAGGACTGCCCTTACGTCAGCGCAAAACAGATCTATCGCCGCAGGCAGCGCAAGGCAGAACGCCAGCGTCAGCGCAGCACCATTGTGATGGCCGTTTCTGAATTTCGCTGACCTCTTCTGGAAATATCATTTTTTCTCCAGAAGAATTTTAAAATAAAGGGAAATCTTTTCACGGGTATCTGATGTTTATTGTTTATGGTAAATTGCGCCACATTAATTGTTTGTGGCGCAGTTCGTGATGGCTTAAGGATATAATATGAAAATCAGCCAGCTGGAATCCGGGATGCAGGTTTGGTCTGTAACCCGTACCAAAATGGGAAATACCACCATTTCAACGGTCATTGTCCACCCCGTTGTCATTATTGAAATTCATGATAACCATGTGATTGCTCGCTGGAACGGCAATGCACCACGTCGGTTTGGAGAAACGGCTATCAGGGGCTGGAAGAAGGAGAAGCCACTGCTTGTCCGTGAGCCTTTCGGAAATGTTCGTCTGGCCACCCGGGCTGAAAAAACCGCTATGCAGGAAAAAGAGTAATACCCCCTTTTAGCACCCACAATTTCACCGTCCATCTGCCTTTAACCTTGCCTGTTATTAACGGAATCCTTTCTGACTGGGCGGATCCCACGCATAACCTGAACTGTTGGCTAACCGTCTTACAGCCAAATTCCCTCCTTTATCTGGCAGGAGTGCGTCCGTGAGCTCTGTATGATCTACGTGTTTGTTAAGTAGAGCACATAACAGGAGTGGGGTATGACTGAATTAAATAAAAGCCCGTCCGGTTTTTCCGGAGCTGATGTCAGTAAAGAACAGGCTGCCATAAGGGCACTTGTAGAAAGAGTAGTGACCAACTATCGCAGCCGGACAGCACCTGATCGGGTTCAAAAGGCTTCGGTAGCGTTTAATGGGGGATTAATCCTGACCCTGATGCTGGCCTTGACGCTATTGGGCTACCTTGTGGCGGAATTGCTCAGGGGGTATGTTGCGGATAGTTCACCCTATGTGCCCGGTCTAAGTTATTCGCAATTTTCGATGCTTATGGTCGTTGAGCTGTGTCTATGCTTTCTTGCATGGTTTTTGGTTGTCACAGGGGACTATCCCCGGCCGTGGATATTTCAGGTAGTCCCGATGGAGCAGTACTGGTTCTTTGACGAAGTGGATGACGACGATCTTGCCCGGCTTTCCTGTAACCCTTACATCAAGCGCTGGCTACTTGATGAAATGTCCGGTATTCATCGACTGACCTACACGAGGCTGCATGATCGACTGGAGCGCATCTGTAATATTGCATCCCATCTCGAATACAGCCGTATTCAGGCACATAAGATTTCCCTAATCAACGGAAGCAGTGCCTCCTGATCCTACCATTGCATCCGGAAATTAAACGGGCAGGAACTGCACTGTATGTTCCGACCCAGCAGCTGCCCGTTACCCTTTTCTTTAGTATAAAATGACTTTCGCCGACAACCGGAAGTGAATCATGTCAAATAAATGAAAAATCAGTAATTTATGTAGGCGGGGTGTTTGGCTGATCAGGGCAGGGTGGTATAATAACGCTGGTGCTGGAGGCTTTTGCCCCAGCCAGCGGTAACACTGTTTGACTGTGGTAAAAGCAGAAAGCCCCGAGTAATTTTTCAATTAACCCGAGGCCCCTGTATGCTAGTCACATTCAGAGTAGCCTCTTGCCTGCTTAAATGCAAGGAGAAGAAGGCCATGAAAATGCCGAACCAACCCATTGTTTTGTGCATATTAATAGTTTGTTTAACGCTGTTGATATTCACCTGGCTCACACGAAACTCGCTTTGCGAGTTGCGGATGAAAGACGGAACAAGGGAGGTATCTGCTATCCTGGCCTACGAATCCGGTAAGTAGCTGACAAAGAGGGGGGCAACCCCCTCTTTTCGGGGTGTGGATTAGTATGCCATCGGCACCTTTTGAAAGGGTTTCTCCAGTCGGGGAAACCCTTTTTTCCTCCCGTCTTGTGGCATATAGCCTTTTGTATAAATCAAGAACCAGACCCAAAGAGTCCCACTTCACGCAAACCGTTCAAAAGCCTTAGCGTAATCCAGTCGGGAAAAATTTCACCGGTGCTCGTCCGGGCACGTACCGGAAACAATGGACTTCTCACTGGTCGGTAGCTCATAGAACGTAGCCATTGCGGTCAGTCCTTATTCTGTACCCAGTAGAGTTTTATGGCCGTCTGGCAAATCGTTCAAACATTGTCATTTCTGTTCTCGCTGCATCCGGTCAAATGATACGGTGAATTCAGCTCATGGGCATTCGCATCGCAGTCTACGAAGGCACCAGAAGTTTGAGGATGTTACGCAAAGAACAGTTATCAGGTTTGCTGGTGGGCGTAATGCCTACCTCTACTTTACTTCATAGGGATTCTTCTGCGGGGAAGCAAGAATTGACTCAACGTTGTCCGGTCGTACCAGATTTGTCGCGGAAAGCGCCTTTTTGTGAGGGGGGCCGCAGCGCTAAACCTTTTCCTGGAACGACATGAAGGACAGCAGAGCGTCCGCCCTGGAGGACAGCTCAATACAGTCTCCACGCTGCGGTTCTATCTCTTCGTCAATGGTTTCATTGTACCAAATACGCAGCCGCCATCCCTTCGCAGGGAAAGCGCTCTGCATCGCCAGGACCATCCCCTCCGGCGACAGCAGTTCTCGACAGAGGTAGCAGGCCCCGATCCGGGTTGAATCCCGCAGCCACATTACGGGATACTCTTTAACCAGTTGGTCATACACGCATTCTGCCATATGAAAGTAATTTTCGTCAGCCCTGCAAAAATCACACATTCGATTTCCTTAAATGGTGTTCATCGAGATAATTCAGAAAGTTGATTCGCCAAACTACGGGGCATTTCTTTAATGGCGGAGCTTTACATCACTATTTCTGTCATTTTCAAATCCGCCGGATACAGCAATAATTGCACCGAACAGCGGTTTGAACTGCAATGCATCCGTAGGGTATGCGACAATAATAAGGCTCTTCCCGTACTCTTAAAAATGGAAGAGTTTAAAACCCATACTGCTGGGATGAGCGAAGCACGGTACATTATGCCAGCGTATAAGGGCCGTCATAACTTGTTTTTTTCTAGAACACGGCGAAGTTTTCTTACCTGGGAAGCTGTGGAAAGCGTACCGGTTCGGGGATGGCATGCGCTTGCCTTTTCACCTGGTTTGAGTACATAGGCTAATGCCAGCTCGTTCAGAGCCGCCTCAGCTTTCAACAGGGCCTCAATGGCCGTGTTCAGGTATACAGTTCGGCTCTCATGGTTCATCAGGATTTTCCTCACAAGGGTAAAAATGACAGGCGATACCTGCCGTTTACCCTTTGTCTCCGTTAAGAATGGCATCACGGCAGGCTTCCCAGATTACCTGGGCATTAGCATCACACTCCACGAACCCGCCGCACTGATCGTATATCACCTGGTATACCTCAGGGGGAATCTTCCCAGGCGCAACCGGAGTTGAGCGTTTGCCTTTATGAATCTCATCTGCGGTATCACAGACAGCGTCGAGATGCCGCGACATCCACTCAGATAATTTCAGACCCTCTCGATTTGCCTGTTTTACATAGCGAACCTTTCTGGAAACCGTAGATCGCATCTGAATCTGTGTCACAGCTGGCACATCTTCTTTCATGGCATTCTGTAATGCAGCTTTGGGCTTTTTCATGTTCATGGTTGCTTTAAATTATTCTGGAGTTCGTCTGATATAAATGCTGACGTGATCTGTCAGCGTCGCTTAAATAGTTTATCGCCTTCCGCCAGTTCGCCGTTGAGCTGTTCAATCACGCTCCAGATGAGCCGATCATCCGGCGTTGAGCCTGCACACTCTTTCACGACCGCCACGGGTCTAAATTCTTCAGGGTCTGCCTGCCCGGAGGTGAAGAGCCTGCTCTCAATCCAGTGGGCCCCCTCTGTGCAGCAGTGGCAACTGGTTTCAGGTGGTTCATCCAGACCGTCCACTCCACAGGCTGAGCAGGTGAACAGTTTGCGAGACCCACCAGCCAGTGGCGTATCGCAAGCTGCTGGAAGTGCGCCAGCATTGCGCCAGTACAGCACATGATTTGAATCGTAGCAGTGTCCATGAAGCAGAAGCGAAACGCCGCAACTGCGAGTTTCAATGGCTTTGCCTGTGCCAAGGTATTGCCCGATCTCGTCCCATACGTCCACTAAGGTGTCAGGCAGCGGACGCGTAACAGGGAACTTAGCGCAGTCGTCCGGGGTGCCTTTAATGCAGCAGAGGGCCGAATACGCAAGCTCCTGCATTTCGTAGGAGTACTGACCACATACCACGCGTTCCAGTTTGTCGATTAGTTGTTCTTTATTCATCATACTCAGCCTTATTAAACAAATTCATTACGCCACTGGCACCATCTGGCCGGAGCAGACTGCGGCCCGGTAGTAGAGCCGCAGGGGGTGTCGCTGGACTAACAGGTGCTCAGTGAGTCCCGCACTTCCTCATGACTGGTCATTTTCAGAAGAAGCTTTCCAGGGCAGCGTGGTTCCGCCTGTGAACGGGTGACGTCTTCGTTGATTGCCTGGATATGAGCAGATTCAACGGTCCGACGCTGTACGACATGGTTGCTCAGGTTGAATTCGCACTGGAGCCTTCTGGCATCAGAATCCGCGTTCATTGCAATACGTTCATCAAAGCGGCGGTTCATTCGCAGAGCCTCTTCGTGAGCTGCATCAACAAGGGTGCGTCTGGTGACATAGTCGTTACCAGCAAAAAACGATAGCTGAGCGTGTTCCGAAGAGTAGTCGGAGCTTCCCTTACAACGGGCAATCGCGGCTTCAGAGTGCAGGATTAATGAACTCAACCGTGAACAGACGTCATTGATGGTGCCGGTTTTCAGACAGTCGTGGATAAGTGTCCAGGCGGAAATGCTCAGCGGGCGGCTGGTGATCACATAGGGATTGTAATGATCAACCGTTACGATAGTACGCAGTGAATGAAGCGATTCGGACTGCGTACGTAAGTCACGGCGAACAGTACATGCCACCGAGGCAACATCTTTACATTCTTTGTCGGACATCGAGTCCAGTACGCGGATCTCCACCTCTGCCGCCTTTGAGGCGATATGCGCACTAATCTCACCCTTAAGACGTTTGTAGTCAGCCTTGAAGCTTCCCACGCTGTCAATATCGATCCAGTAACCACAGCTGTAACCAGCATTACCAAACTCGTCATCTTTCTCATAGTTCGGACAGCCGTCATTGCTCCAGCCAGCTTTTTCCAGCAGCTCGTCAATAGCGACCAGCTCAGCCATTGGTGCATGTTCGATAATGAAATAATGGACACGGCCCCAGGCATATGCGCGTGAACGGCCATCAACAGAAGTATCAGAAGTCGTCTGACGGGAAAGTTTCATGAGGTACTCCAGTTCTGCCCGGTACCGCCGGGGCGGTGGTGCGAAAGCCGCACCATGAATGACACTATGATCCTCCTAACTTCTATTGTCAATACAATTGAAGTGGCGTTGTATTTATTCATTATTTGGACCCGGCTCGTACGGAACGACCGTCGGGACTTGCCAATTATTCTGCGGTGAGCAGGGGGAAGGGAACATCCCACCGCTTGTTTCAAGATGTACAGCCAAGGAGGGCGCAGAATGCCTGACAGAATCATCGTGCAGCGGTAGCGAAAGACCTGACAAACGGGAAAAGTATCCTTTTATTCCAAAGCCAACCTCAGCTTTTAATGTCGCCAGTACGTTTCTTAAACATGCCAAATCGGTCTCTTATACGGCCGGATGGGCCCGATGAAAACGATAAAATGAGAAACAGAACCCGACACATCGCTGCTCTCTGGGAAAGCCGGTCAGCAGATGGAGCGCCAGGAACTAAATCCGCTGGTTTTAATAATGATTGAGGAGAACAAGATGAAAGATAACAAGACACGTCCTGTAGACTCGTATGCTCATGCTGATTTCATGGAGTCCGTCTTCAGCAACCTCAGGGCTTTCTGTGATGCGGAATGCCAGCGGCTAACTGCCGGTTATCCCCCAACTGTCAAACCAGAACAGCAAAGCACTGACGGCCAGCTGTCGGCGGCATAAATCATTACCTGCCAGTTCGTTCAAATTTCCGCTTCCTTAAGCCCGGGCCAAAAGCCCGGCTCAATCCAAAAACTGAACGTACCGGTTTACCTCTATATCTCCTCAATCCCCTGCGACTTACAAGAGACCCGCACCGGTTTAGCCATTCCTGTCCTGCCACTCTCTCATCACTGGCCCAGACAACCGGAAAAGTAACTTTTCTCTCCGACTCACCTTCTGAACCAGCTATTTTGCTTAAACGTAAAAACGGCCCACTGTTGTGAAGATTTAAAACGGACGGATCGAGTAGTATTGTCTCAGGAATTTTTTTTAAGAAAAGTTACTTTTTCTTCTGTGCAACCTATTAGAAAAAATGTCGAACCTGGTATTGTTGTGTTGTAGCGCAGTTAAACAACCAACCAAAAGAGAGAACAAAAATGTCCGCAATCGAAACTGAAGTAAAAAACAACAGCAACGAAATCAGCCTTCGTGGTTACCTGGAACGCACTGGTAACGGTGCCCGTAAAGGTAACGGCCTTATCATTGACCCTTCGGTTGTTGTAGAGCAGGAAGGCTTTAACACCCGCACGGCCGGTATGGGCGAGCTCTACTATTCAATGCCTCACGTTGTGGAACACCTGAACAGCCTGGCCGATGCCTACATGGAAGACCCGTTCAGCGTGACGCCTATCGTTGTTCAGATGGTTAATGGCGTACCTGTACTGCGTCAGGGGGCTTGCCGTATCCGTTCCATCGCTATTGCAAACCGCCAGCTGGAAGCAGAAGGGCGTGAACGCATTACTCGTATTCGCTGCGAAGAGTTTCGCGGTAGCGCTTCAAAAGCAGAACTCTTCACCCTGACCGGCAACTCCAACCTGGCGCTGTCTGTCGTAGCTGAAGCGCTTTCAATTAAGCGTCTTGTTGAAGATAAAGAAGAGCCTAAGACCTTTGCGGAACTGGCAAAAAAACGTGGTAAATCAGAGCAGCATCTTCGCCAGATGGTTCGCGTACTGGACCTGCCTTCTGAACTACAGACCATGCTTGTGAGCGATCAGGTGAGCATGTACGTTGCGCTGGACGAGTATATGTACAGCGGTGAGGATGCGGTAGATAACATCAACAAGGCGATCTCCATCTATGGTAAAGCGACGAAAAACACGCTGAAATTCGTCAAAGCTGCCAAGGTAGAAGAGCGCATGGCAGATCCGCAGACTCCGGAAAACTCCGGTGATGAGCAACCGGCAGGTAATGCTACCGTTAACACCCCGGTACCGGATCAACTGAATGATGAAAGCAATACAGAGACGCTGGTTACGCCACCGGTACAGGAACCAGCTCCGGCTCCAAAGGACAGCGCTCCTAAACAGAACCCGGCAGGTAAAGCACCATCCATGTCCAGCGTTCTGAACAAAAAGACCGTGACCGTCATTGCCGACACCGCGATCCCGATTTTTGAACGTATTGCTGAAGAAGCCAAGCTTAAAGAAGGTGAATCTGTCAGCACTGATACTTACACGCTTGTTCTGACCAATGATGAAATGAACGATATCATCAATGCTCATGCTGACCTGAAAGAGTACCTGCGTAAGCATGCTGAGAAGATGAATAAGGGACAGGCATGATTTTCTGACCGACCCCTCCATCCGGACGGGTCGGTAACTTTTTCAGGACAAGGGGAAACAGGGCAATGAAGAAGGCTTTTATCAACGTAGACAAGACTAACCCACTGCCAGTCCTGACGGATTCGGTGACCCGGGTAAGTATTCAGTGCACGGCAAAAGATGAAAACGGGGCAGGGATCGAAGTGAACATCCTCGACCTGATTCAGGATCATGATACGGATGAAGTGAAAGTGCAGTTTGGGAGCTCGCCTGTTCAGGCTCTGGCGATGCTCCGCCGGGTTATGACAGCACTGGAAAAGCAGGCAAATGCAGAACTGCAACAGAATTCCTGCTCGCGTATGCAGTAAACGGTAAAAGCAGAATGTTCCCTACTGGATAAACCCGGTGGACCTCACGGAGAGCAAGTCACCGAATGGTTCACTGTTAAGTGATATACATCCGGATTTATAAGGTTTTGCAGCATCCGAATAGGCAATAAATAGAATTATTTTGATTTATCTCAG
This sequence comes from Enterobacter cloacae complex sp. GF14B, assembly GCF_004136805.1. Taxonomy (NCBI): domain Bacteria; kingdom Pseudomonadati; phylum Pseudomonadota; class Gammaproteobacteria; order Enterobacterales; family Enterobacteriaceae; genus Enterobacter; species Enterobacter cloacae complex sp. GF14B. Next base: position 63,973 of record NZ_QFRV01000010.1, on the reverse strand, counting down.
CAAGGAAATGGAAAGCTACCAGATTTTAGGATAGCGAAATGCCTGTATCGCTACTCTGCTGAATTAGAAATGATTTTAAACGCAATGCATAATGATAGAATAGCAATGCCTTTAATTATTTGTCACGTCTGAATTATATGTAGACTTACGGAGAGGATATGGTAATTACTTATTCATTATCGGAAACGTTTAATATGTTTTTACGCGAGATTATTGCATCTGGACTTGCAGTTTTTTGCGCATGGTGCGTTTTGTGTCTTTTCTCTGATCAGGAACGAGGTAAAGAGGTTCCTGTTTCTATGAAAAAAATAACTTCAAAGTCAGCTTTCTCCTACTTTATCAGTTCTCAAATTGCCGCTTTTATTATCTCCTTGTTGGGTTCAATCTTAAGCACGAAATGGGACAACATCGTCTGGAATGATGAAATAAGACAGTTTTATCTGCATGTAGGATTTGGGCTGGTAGCTTGTGTATTCTGTCTGCTTGTAATCTTGCATGAGAAATTTATCAAAAGAAATTTAAATGTTTATTCTGGTTATTGTGGTTCACTGGCAGTTAGTCTCACAGGAATCTTTGTACTTTGTGCGTTATATCTGACATTTTCATTACCATTTCATTATGAAGAACGTCTACTTAATGATGCATCCTTGGTGGCTTCGGATGGCGTTGAAAATTCAGTCGTTTTTGCAGACGGTCGTTACTGGGTTTTTGAACTGGGCTTACCATATTTCAAACAGTCATTGCTCAAAGAGGTAAGAAGGGGCAGGTACCAGCTAATCTGCACTACAGAAAAAAAACCAACATGCTGGTCTGGCAAAAAACTTCCCGAAAAACCAACCTCTTTGAAAGCTAGTTCATAAAGATTTAAACTGCTCGCTTAAATCCACACTGGTCCAATTTTGAAAATTTATTGTGTTTTTAAAAGAAATTACAGTGTGGGTTATTAGCCAGTAGGTCGGAGTTTTATATAATACCCAAAAACACAGGAGGTATTATGAAAACCAATCTGGCCTATGCATCTAATTGCTCCGATTCTGTCTACTCCTATATTTATCAGGCACTGCAACAACGCTCTGGTGCCGAGAATGAAAGCCTTTATCAGCAGGCCATTTCCAGCTGCTGCACAGATAAACAAAAAAAGAAACTGGCCGGGTATTATGCCGGTCCATGGCAGCTGCTATTCAACGCGTGGTGTAACAATCGCGTCCCTAACACAGCGGTGCTGGCCCTTTTACTCCAGCAGTGCTTATCTCATTTCCAGTGCGAAGAAGTGATCGCAGCCTGGCAGTAACCCTATCAAGCCCCTTCGTATAGCGGAGGGGCAGGAGATATCTCATGTACAGAAACGACAGAAACGTGGATTCCTTCAACCTGGTTAATGCTCTTCAGCCGGTCTTTCGTAACACCGGCTGTGGGATGTTTGAATATGATCGTAAAAAGCAGAATGAAACCGCTGATTCAATCTTACGAGCGTTGGCGTTAAATGCCGATTTCGCGAGGGCCTTAAAACAGTACGTCCGGATTAATTCTGTACGACGGGTTGTTCAGTTCGATGACGGCTCGGTTCGCTATGGTATTCATGCCGAATTTGAAGGGCATAATAAAATTAATTCCTTCCGTATTTTTAAAGATGAAGATACAGACGCATTTGACTCCTATTTTTATTCGGTTTGCGATAATAAAGCTGAGCTGGTGGATTTTAAAATGGACTCTCTCGATATTCAATTGCAGGCAGTTTTTGAAAAGGTGACAGGTATTTTTCTGTCACATTAAATATTCAAATTTTCAATCCTCGGGCTGATAGACAAAAAACGCACTTTAGAATATAGATGAGATGAATATGAAAAACGTAAATATTTTGGATACCGATATTGCGGCCATTAATGCTCTTTCTGGCGTAGAACTGACTGACTTTCTCACTGCCGGGTATCAGGTAAACTGGTTAGGAGAAAGGGAGGTTTCGCTGGTGGGCTTTCCGTGTTTAGCAAGCAACAAGCAGCCGGTAGAAGTTGGTCCCGGCATTTTCATTAATCGCGTGTACAGCAGAGACAGCCAGTCTCTGAGCGGGAAATTGCGCTATGACCTGTCTAATGGTCTGGCAACGAGTGCATTTTCATTTTTCTCCCAGTCAGGCTGGTATGGGGGATTCCGTGTCGTATCTTTCCGTGACAACGGGCCAGCTGCGTTAATCAACATTGGTATTGTCCATGAGAATGTTTTGAATGCATTTTGTGCTGACTTCCCCCGGGCCAATGTGAGCGTAACCCGTTTTCATTGTGGCATGACGCTTGAGCAGATCCGAATGTTCATTTCAGACACTGCTTACGATATGCCGCTTTATAACAACGAGTCTGACTTTCGCAGGCTCGCCAGTTAGCATGGAGGCTGACTTCAGTGCTTACGCCTAAAAGCCGGTGAGCGAGGTGGCGGAACCGGTTGGCTTCGCCCAGTCTTACTTACTTCTCTCAAGGTACTGCGCTGCAAGCGTACGTAAAAAAAGTAAGTAGCTAAATGGCGTGAGCGATTAGTTCTATACGGGAAGAAGTCATAGTATTCTGAAATGATAGTTATCTCATACGAACGATAGTAATGGAGTTTCTTAATGGGCGTTGATATCTGCTGGCGATTTCAAAGGGAAGAAAAGCCTGGTAAATGGATTAATTTATCAAGCAATTATAAAGGGGACCGATCATATCTCCACTTTGCCTGGCTCGGATTTGATGTAGATCGTGAAAGGGCGAGCACATCAGCAGTTTTTATCCACGCATTACGCGGATTACCTGATGATATACCGTCCGAAGATGATGATTTATTCGGTGAACATTCATACTCATGGCTGACTTCGGAAGAAATTTTGTCAGCCATACCACCCGATAACGCCGGAGAGGTGATCCAGGAATTTGTCGAAGAAGTAAAGCGTCTCCACGTGGAGAACGGCAGCGTCCGTTTCGTCTTTGGATTTGAAGGGTAACCCGTAAGAAAGTAGCTATCTTACCCGGCTAGGTCTCCAATCTCTCAGATGCTCAAAGAGGGCCGGGCATGGTGCCCACACATCCCCTACCATTCCGATTTGATATTCGTCTAATACACCCTTTAAAGAAAACAAGCAGACGGCAATGAGACGTCGGATTAGCGTCAGCAAATATGAGACGTCAGTAGTCGATGTTTGTCCTGCGGAACGTGAATCTGTTTACAAGGGGTAAAGCCGTACCATCCATGAGGGCTCAGAGAGCCGGGGTCTCCTCCAGATCACTGGAAGTTATTGACTCTGGCAGGCCTATCCCTATGACTTTTTCCCGGATGGCAAATTAAGAGCGAACAGGGCCAAATTAGTACTCTTTTCTAAACGGAAATACTGAATCACCCTGATATAACTGGTCTCTCACAAGACAGGAGATCATCAATGGAACGTGTAATATTTTCAGTAATCTTTTTTATGATGCTGGGCGTACCTTTTTACCTTCTTTATAAAATTGCCCGGGACATTTTTGGTACCGCCGGTGCTGGTGAGCCTGCACAATTGCCTCAGGGCAAGCAAAGACGCTCAGGAGGCGCTGGTTCGGGTTCGATCTGGCAAGGACACCATCTACAGGGGAGCAGCCATTTGAACCCCCTCGGAGGTGATTGTAATGGTGAAAATAGCATAGCTGGTGGTTGTGATGGTGGCGGTGGAGGAGGTGACGGAGGTGGTGGTGGTGACTGATAGCCTGCAACTTTAACTATCAGGATGAAACCTATGTCCAGCAACCGGAAAAAGAATTCATTTCAACCGAAAAGCCCTGCCTTAAAGTGAAGCGTATTAAACGTGAAGGATGCTGAATTAGAGGGTATCGGTTTTATACTGAAGCGTAACTGGAAGAAGGATCTGAAATTAACTATTACGGAAAAGTAACTTTCTGACTCACCACGTACGCCCCTCGGTTATGCCATACAGTTTGATACGAAAACAGATCAGTAAGTAGATTGCTATACGCCGGAGAGAAGTCTATTTTTCATGCACCGAACCTGTTTGGCCTGCAATGGAAGCAGGTATAATAATCACATACAAAGGAGGGCATTATGAATACATTTTTATACGTGCTTTTGGCCTGGATTGTTGTGCTTTTTATCGCCAACAAACTGCTCGCAAGACGTAAGCCCAATACGGTTAAAATCCTGGTACAGCGCAACGGGAAAGCCGCAGAGGTTGATGCTGTAGTGGTTCAGGGTTCAAAGAGAGCTAACAACAGTTCTGTTGCGGACAGCGACGCGGTAGATAGTTATTTTGAAATGAATCCTTACTCCCGCGAAAACCAGGCGAATGGTTGGGCTATGCTGGCCAGAGACGATGACCAGCTTAAATAATCAGTTGAGTGTGATGTGTAAAGCAGCTTAAAACTCTAAATGGACGAACAGGGGAGGTGACAAAGATGACAACCAATACAACAACGACCACCTACCGCTCAGAAGAAATCGTGCCGTTCAGACGGCCCAAAGGGGATCTGGATAGTCGGTATATGCCTCAGGTGTATGCAATGGTGCGGAACTGGGCAAGTAACCCTGCTCAATATGGTGAGGGTGTACTGGCCTCCTACCGCCAACCGGCAGTAAACCTTGCCTACCAGGTAAAAGGAACTCGTGTTGTTTTAATTCTGGTACCAGTAGAGTGCGAGCCACCTGGAGTGATAATGACGGAAACAGTCCTGTGGCCGTCACTATCACTTGTAGAAGTCTTGCAGACCTTGCAGGAGGCCTGGCAAAATATTCCGGCGTTAAACCCCTGACGACTTCTGTCAATATCACCGGCTAGTGATTTACCTCTCTGCTGGTGGTCAGCCCGCCTAAGTTCAAATTATCTCTTTCTAAATTAGCCCGGATAAAAATCGGTCCCTCTAAAATAGCCTGCCCTGAGTAGGCTACGTCATACAAAGCGTTGGCCAGTCACCAGCTGGCTGGTGGCCATAATGCTCCACAGGATAAACCGTATCAGAACTACGCAAAGAAAAAGCCCCAACAATTTACCGATGGGGCCTTTTGCAGACATTTTACAGCCTTACCAATGATAGAGCGCTAAGGCTTCTGCTTAGTGAACAGACTTGCCCACAGATAATGGATAAAGTTGAGCAGAATGTATGTTACTCGTTGCTCGAATTTCATCGGGGCTTTGTACTTTGTCGTTATGTTATGAATATGAGTAAGGTCCGTATAGAGCCCTGGCGACTTCCTTGTTGACTTCAACACCGAACAGATGTGCTGAACAGACTCCGGTGTGAACAACCGTAGCCCTCGTCGTTGTTTGACTTTATGGATAAAATCGTCCATCCCCATACATAACCATTCCGGCTTGATGCCATCAAACTTACAACGTCCGTTTATGATGACGACATTGATACATTCCAGTTCTCTAGCCTTAAGAGCAGACTGAATAGCCCTGATGTGCCCCTGGTTTTGCTTAAACGGGTTCTGCAACTTGAGGGTTCGGGACTGAGTCCATTTCCGCCAGTGGCTTTCCTCCAGAGTACCGTAGAGCTTGCCTACGTAGTTTTTCTGCTCTATGACGTATATACCATGTGGGGCTACGAGAATGTGATCAACCTGCGTAGTGCTATGAGCCGACAACTGAAAGGTGAGATCACTAAGTAGCCCCTGAGCTTCTTCAGGAAGCCCAGATTCAATTGCCTTTGCAGTCCGCCGTTCCGCTATGGCAGAGGTCATAAATCCCAACAGACACAGCAACACGACGAAAATAAGGATAATGAAAGCTACCCCCGTAATGCTCCACAGCAGATTGAAAGCATCCATGTTACCTCACAGAGGGGTAGCTGGTGGCATTAACAGATTCTACTAAGCGGGTAGTGGTACCGGTAAGGCTCTCAATATTTGAAGACAGGCTCATCAGCATGCCGAGTGCAGAACGGAGATTACGATGAGGCTCATTGTAGTTTTTGAACGTGTCAGTGGAGTACATTTTTGAAAGACGTGTACGGATCTCTACTGACGTAAGATCTCCATCCACCAGGCCGTACTTAACTGCCTGAGGTGTTGGCCATACACGGCCTGAATAGAGAGAAACAGCATCGGCATCATGACGCGAGAGAAGCTTTTTACCCCGTCCAAGTTCAACATCAGTTATAAATTTTTCATGCATCGTGTTCAGGATCTCCTTCTGCATGAACTCCCTCGTTGAATCGGACAATGGGTGGAAGGGGTCAAGAGCATCTTTGAACTCACCGGCCGTAAGGGGCTCATTCTTGACGCCTACTGTGCTCATGATCTCTGACAGATTCCAGTGGTCCATACGCACACCGATAGAACCGATCAGGGCATTACTGTCGGCATAAATTGCATCAGCGGGCGATACCGCGTAATAGCATGCGGATGCGCATATGCCTTTCACACTAACGATGATTGGTTTATATGAGTCTGCGATATCAGAGAAAAAACGACCGGTACCGCTGGAGAGTACTTCGAGGGAGTTTTGCTTCGACCGTGCTTCATCGCCACGTTCTGTGCTCCCGGTTTTGTTACTCTTGTCAGCGGCTACAGATGAAAGAGAGCCACCGGCATCTGATACGCGTTCAATCTGTGGCTGGTGGTTTTTAAGCGCGTTTATCTGGCGGTAAATAATGATGGCGTCAGAGGGACCACCACCACCTGACTCTGCCTCGATAATAACTGCTTTGGCATGGGGATTATTGTAAGCTTTGGCAAGAGCTGTTGCGATCACTGTTCCATCGCCCGTTTCCGAGCCGGTACCCATCTCGCCAGAAATCCGTATTACAGCTATATGGTCTTTCTTCCCTTCAGCGTCCTGCCATTGTTCGTAAAGATTGTAGAAAGAAAACCCTACAGCGGTCATGGCAATTAGCGACATAGCAACTTTTGCCGTGGTATGAATGCGAAACATCTTATAAAAACGGTCAGCGTTATCATTGAGCGATTCTTTGATATTTGTAGGGGACTTCCTTTTTTTACTGCTTAACATCTGACCACCTTTACATGAGTTTTTGAAAGTTAGACCACAAGCGATTCAATGCAATTCCCAGTATCAATAAAGCGACTGGTGGGAAAAGTTGAGCGATATTGTTAAATAGTGACATATTTGGCATGACCAGGTAGACCATCGTTAAAGCACTGATCACCCAAAATGCTCGAAACCAAATACGATAAAACTGAACTGTAACCTTACCAAATACGTACCTCTTCAATTTCCACTGGTACATTCCATCTGCTAGCATGGCAAATAGATAGGGCAGAAAAACGATTAGCCACCCCAGGATTAAGTTCCACCGGAAAATGGACTGATAAAGTAAGAGGGGTATGTTTTTGGCCATAGTGTAATTAATAGAGGTAAATTTTTCAGCAACAATGTTAATACCTCTGGCTGGTTTTTTGGTGTCAGGGATCAGAATAGTATTCAGATAGTCAATTAACTTATAGTCATGTACCAACCAATTTAAAGTCGCTTCACTATTTGCAATGACAGACTTCCAACGGTCATTTGATATGATGGACCGGCTTGCATTAACCTCCTGAGTAATCTGATATTTGAGCTCCTCAGTATTCTGGAAAGCCAAGCTGTAACCAAAATAAATGACCATGCCAAAAAAAAGCATTGTTCTGAGCACTGCTGCCCTGCTTGTATTATCCGCAGCCATTGCTTTCCCTCCATTCACGAAAAAGAGCTAGCCTCTGATCGTGATTGCAATAGTTGTTACGCCACATCGTCGGGATACCCAGGAGCCAGTGGTACTGTTTAGGTATGATTTGGTCGATGAGGCTTAACTCCGCCAGTTCTTTATGCTCTGCGCTTTTCCACTCGATCTGTCCCACATCAGGAACAAATACAGCGGTCCTTGCTTTTGCGGCCTGGCGGGAAAATTCTATAAAGTTGATGCCCCACGGCGTCCAGTATCTGTACTGCTCGTTTAGGCCGATGTTAAACACCGGCAGAGAAAGAGTTGAGTCGGCAAAAGCCGAAATCACATTTTTGCAGACTCTTGGACTATCTATTTTTTCCTGTTCGGTTTTGAGATGAGTCAGCAGTGCACGGTCAATAATGCTGTTAAAGGTGTTTGTATAAAGGCCATTAGGGTCAGGAAGCTGATCTATGGCAGTAATGATTTTAAATTTTAACCGAGAAAGAAAGGGAGAGTCCTCAATAGTAACTATATGACTATGTGTTGTTTCTGGATGAATCTGGGGTTTGATGCGCTGTACTTGTTTAAAAGAGACACTACCTGGCAAATTAATGAATGCGCCCACCGTGCGTGTTAAATCGACGAAATAAGGCAAAAGATAACAACCAAGCATACGGGCATTCTTTTTTACAAGATCACACCGTACGTCATTGTTATCGAAAGAAATACGGAAACTAACGAATTTACGTTCAGGACCTTCGCTGGTGGTCAGTGATTGAATCCATTCATGGCATGATCCTTGTGGTACCGACCAGTAGCTGGTTTCACGGTCCCCAAAGGGATCAGTCGTGATCAACTCTCCCTTTAAAAGGAAAAGCTCAGACAGGGTATTTGCCATGGAGAATAGGGAATCGATATCGTTGCTCTGACAAAATTTTCCCAAATGATGAAACGCGTTTTTTTCTATCATAGTTAGCCGATCTCGAACTTCCTGAGAATCTGCGTACTTTAAACCCAAAGACTGAAAGCGCCTTTTTACGAGCGAGCGACATTTGCTGACTTTTAGTGCAGAGCTTAAAATTTGCTGGCGCGTCAGGACAATTTTTTCATCCATCAATGCAACTTCCTTAGAAATTTATTAAGATTTTTGATATCGAGATTTTGACGCAAAGTAACTTTTCCGGCCTTCTTGAAAAGCATTTCCGACAGAGTTGTGTTTGGCTTCATTTGTTTCTCAGCAACAGCAATAGGGATTTGGCCTACAACCTTCCTGCCATCTTGAAGCCTGGCAACTATGTGAAACATAGGGACCTGACCCAAGAGATCCTTTGGAATACTCTCTTCTAAAGTTGTCTGCTTTCTTTCTGAGATTGAACCTGAGAAGTTATTATGCGGCAAAGATGTTTCTGAACCGGTCGTATAAGTGACCATATTTGTGCTTATCGCACTCTTACCAAAGTTCTCTACAACAAGCGTCTGAGTAGGAGTATCGTTGACTCGCAAGCTTATATAATTGTTGCAGAGCCCCGTAATTCGATTGGCAGTTTCAACACTTGCCGCAGCAATAAAGTCGGAGATGGTTTGGGTGCAAATAAACAGTGCAATTTTCGCTGCACGACCCTGCGCCAGAAGGTTAATCATAGGGTTGTTAATGGCTGAGTGTGCCTCATCAACAAAAATACTTATCCTGGAATTAGCTGACATATCACCATCTTGAGCGTTGTAGCGACTACCGGCACAGGAGGTCAGATCTGACATTATTAATTGAGAAATAGCAGCTGCTGTATCGGGGTTTGAAAGGCCATCAAGCGAAATGTATAGCACCCCGCCAGTGCTGAACATCCCTTCGCTTGTTACAATTTCTCTTGATGATACTGAGTTCGGGTTAGGAGATAAAAGCTCATTTAAAGGTTTTTCAATGAGCATATCGAAAACAGGCATAATACCTGCGGTCATTTTAGCCATATGCTCTGGGTCGGACATTGAGTAATCAATAAGCTGGGAAACAGTATCTAACCAGTCTATTTGTTCGGACCCCTCGTAATTCATGAAATGAGCCGTAAACCATTCAGCGAGACGCTTGAAACGTACCGGCAAGGTATCGTTAGCGACGTACTTAACTTTTTCGGTCCAGACATCGTAACCATAATATCTCGCGTAACATGACTCCATTACCTTGACTGTAAGATTCACAATAGACATGTGGCTTTTCATGTTCTTGTGAATCAGATAAATAGAAGGCTTTTTCTCTATGTAAGAAAGCCCGGAAATCACATTGGAAACGAGAGCCTTGGCATACTGAACGAATGGGTTAACCTCACCGGGAACTGTCACCAAGCTCAAAAGACGAGATGTTAGGTCAGAAACATTAGTATAGGTGTTGCAGACATCAATACAGACCGAAGATGCTGGCTGGCCAGGATGAAATTTATAGAAAGGAAGACCGAGGGTCTTAGCCTCTTCCATTAGAGATTCTCGCCACTCTGCATCGTTCTTTGGATCTATGACAACAACAACATGACCAAGATGAAGCATGCTAATGCTTAGTAAACGCTGTAGCACCGTTTTCCCGGTACCCACGTTTCCGGTTATCAGAGTATGACCAAACCAATTGTCTTCAGTTACAAATATGGGTTCCCTACGTTCCACAGCAAAAATTGCATTGCTGCCGCCCATCTTACGAGCCATTGCGTCAAAATGTCTCTTAATTGGGTTGAAGACGAATGGCAACTCGATCTCACGTTTATCACTGGAGAGGTTAGCTATTTGATATGCCCGATCCGCATGTTCCGGACCCCACTCAAACCCATCACAAAAATAGGACTTTCGCTCGGGTATATCCTTATTTTTATTTTGATAATCCTGAACCAGTTGACGATACTTTCGCTCATTGGAGAAAAAGTTACTTTTGTTAATTACACGCAGTGAATCAAGACTAACGAACATGAAATGTCGCTTGAATACACGCCAATGAGCCATCAAAAATGGCGCTGCTGTTTTGCAACGATAAAGGCACAGCAAAAAAAGCAATATTGAGGTGAACAGAACTATTGGGGCGATGTCCAGTCCGTCTGAAGAAAGTCCCATATAAAGCATAGAAACCGAACAAATCAAAAGTATTGAGGCACTACGATACTCAAGAATAGGCCGATAAAAATTCTCTTGTGCATGGAGGTTAGTCCTCTTCGAATCTGACATTATAGGTTCCCAGCCTCTTTCAGGTTATTGATAATTCGTTCAATGTCCACTTTCGCCCGGTCTGATGCGGCCAGCAAAGTAGGCATGTTAAATGCATGGCATTTTGTATTGATCACAGCACCAGAATTAACGAGGTACTGAGGAAGCTTATTGAAAAGATCTTGAGCCTCTAACTGCGACCCAAATTTTTCCACGCAAGATTGGGTCAGATAGAGAGTATTAGGAGTACTTACCATAAATCTGTTTTTGCGCTTTCTTTTAAACGCCACCTCCATTTTGGACAGAATTTGATGCAGTACTAACGCAATTTCTACAAATTCAAGCTCTGTAACGTCACCTTCGCTTATAAGCGAGAATTCACCATTTTGGTCTGATTCAGTAGATGCAAAGACTTTACTGTTCAGATTGTGACCAGAAACAGGTGATGCTGGTTTTTGTACTTCTGCTTTGTCCGATGATTTATTCCGGTTGCGCTTGGGATTTTGTTTTTCTACCGGTGCTGTTGGGGCGAACAGTCTGGCCAGTGCTGGCGAAAGATGATGCCCCTTAGCGTCTGTGGGCGCATGCTCTCCATTTGATTCTTCAAGTACAGGAGGTAAGGCGGGCTCTTCACTTGCCATCACACTGGTTGCGGCTGCTTCGGTCTGGGAATACACAACTTCAGCTGGTGGTGGGCAGTTACCCTCAGTATCTGGTTCTGAGTTTTCTTGTCCTACAGAAACATCCATAGAGCGTTCATTCGTACCCTGGGGATCAGCGTTCTGTTCTCGGTTAAGTTCTGGTAATTCTGACGGCTCGGAGAGAAGCTTTTCATTATGGACCGAAGAGCTTGTTGCACAACTACCGACTTCTGGCCGAGAAACACTAAGCTGTGAGAAATCGGTATAATCAATGATCTCATGCTCTTCATCTTCTTTCTCAAAAAGATGTTGATAATGTTCATATTCCACAGCCTCAGTTTTCAGCGGACCAGTCGCGGATGCACTATCGGTTCCATGATATTCCACGTCGCCAGAATGTTCTTCGACTGCATTTACACGTGGGGGAGGCAGCTCAAGCGTTTGCTTTGGACGTGGGGCAGAGTTTTCAACAGAAGACTCATCATTAATCACTAATGCCTGATACATAGAAGTATTGAAAAGTGACTTTAAAGTTGTTGGCCTTCTTGGCTCATGATAGGTGAGCTGGAACCCGGCGCAGTTATCGCCGAGCTGGACTAAACGCAGATCGTCAATGTCCCTTACTATCCACATTCCATCGAGAGAGCCTTCTCTGAATGTCAGTTGGAAATAGGGCTCTTCACTGAATGCTTTTTCATCTAATCCCGGCAGCAATGCCATAGTGGTATCTATGTTGAGGTAGGGGACAGCATCAACACACACTATATAGTCATTGGAAAGTGGAGCGCTTAAAAGGAGTTCATGAAGTTGGTTGACCAGGACATGGGATTCCGTGTCCTTTGCCGATTCATCTTCACTTTCTTCTATATCAGGAATGACAGGATCAGCTGCTTCCTCACCCTCAGATTTAACTATCTGCGTGTCATTATCAATTTCATTATCACTTTCGGCTTTCTTCTCAAAATCGTCGGATGAGCCTTCATTTTTCTTAGAATGTATATCAACATCAATAGAGGCAGAGGAGCGGCCTAAATCATTAACCTTAAGAACAGCCGTCTCAACAGTATCAGTAATTTTAGTTATAACGTCCCGACCGGGCACTGGTCTTCTGTATTCAGTAACTGTTTTTTGCTCGTCAATGTAAATAAAGTCTTTATTGGCATTAACGCTAAAAAGACCCGGCACTGAGTCAGGGATTTTATAGGAATCAAAGATTAAACCAATCCACCTTAGCTTAAGAAGGTTATAGAATTCTAGTTTCCCTATCCCATTTCTAAAGATGTTTGATATTTCGTTTTCCGAATAGATACCCGGAATGAAGTAGTGAACGACACGCTCATCATCATAGGGCTCGACGTAACCACGTTGAACTAGGGATTCTACCAATACGGTCTTACCAGCCTCTCCCTGAGGGAAGTTATATTTATGTAATTCGAAATCATTGAGAACAAAATCAAGGAATGCGTTCTCGTTAAGGTATACCTCACCATTTACGATAATGATGTGCATAGGCTTAGCATTGTAATTGTTGATATTGATACTGGTAAAGTTGTGCTTGATGGTACTAATGGCCCTTGCTGCTGCATCATTAGAACGCAGACCCATGATAGGGTCACGTAAAACATTAAGGTCTGTACCAGTAGAATAGAAATCAGCGGTCCTCACGCATTTAGACAAAAAGTCATTCCCATCAGTATAAACGTTTAGGGCGGTGATCATTTTTGAATAAACACGTTCTTTATTTACCCGATCCAAAAATGCAAGACATACCGGGTTTAGGATTCGCTCAAGGAAAACGCTGGACCAGATATTATGTTGATTATGAATACGCTTTCGCCAGTGGATTTCGTATTCAACCACGTCATTTTCACGTGCCCAGTCAAGAAGACTTTGTGAGCTTGGCGTCCAAATGATCGGACTAGCTAAATTCAGGCTTACAATGTCGAGATCGTAAACCTTTCCGGCATCATGGACTAAACCACAGATAAACGCAGCATAGAGATATACTTTTCTACGGACTACTTCTTCATCTTGATATCCGATTGGTCTCAGTTCTGAGTGATGCGCATTTTTTAAAGAGAGTATGGCCACTTCCAGGCTGTGAGAAAGTAACCCACCAATACCATTATGATGATGATTTTCGGAAGCTGGCAAAAGATGTATCCAGCGAACATATTCAACCAAGGGCTTTAAAACTAAATTAGTAAATGTATATGCATCGTCCCTGATGTCGCTATCGCTGATAGCTAACATCATTGAAATTGAGTGCAGCTTTTCCCGATACAGAGACAGGATTGACTGTTCATTAAATGTCTGTATGCCCGTCGGACGAGTTGGATACTCGATGAATTTCAGGACTTCTGGATTTGGATGATCAGGAACAGTGTACTTCTGATCTCCTAGAATCTGCGCAAAAGGAGAGAGGCTTGATATATCCTCAATCATTACAGAGGTTGCATCATTCTCCTGAGATGAGAATATCCCCAAAATCCGTTTAATACATAAATACAGCGCCCTGAAATTCATCATCATACCTTATCGACGTTTGCCTGACAGTTCGGCTGCAATGTATGCCTGCACACTTTTATATTGCATTACTTTGGTGATGAACTCTGCTGGACTGTATGGCCCATCCTTACGGCGAGAAACATTCAGAGTCTTTTTCACATTCTCAACATATAAATTAATACTCTTTATAATGTTGTGAGACATAACCGGATAGTCGCTTACAGCCAGTAAACCCAATGAGTTGTACTCATACATTGTGTTCATGAGCTGGTTCATCTCGAAGATGTACTTGTAAAACCTCATGGTGTTGTGGTTATTGAAGTTGAGTTGTACTGGTTCAAAACTGAAAGGTACAAACTGAGTTGATGACATGAATGAGTCATTCTTGTCGAACTCAATTGACTTAATATAAGCAACAAGATTTTCTTTCATCTTATTGTTTTCTTCATGCAGCTCGTTGAACCAATCCTGAATAGCCTGAACAAGGTCAGGATGTTTAACTGCATCAACCGTTTTAAAGAGAGAGGAAATAGCGATACTCACATCATCAAAACCTCTGATGACTGCTCCATTTCTGGCAGTTAAAAACCGGTTAAAGTCTGGGGTGCCGGGGTTAATAATAACTTTGGCCATACCCTGGTGCTCTGGTCTACGTTGAGTAGAAGTTTGAGCGTTTACGCCTTGCTTTTTATTTGAACCTTTTACCATTACATCTTTTGGTTCAATGTTAATACGCTCATTGTCCGTGATAATTGCGTCGTTCATTGTGCCACCTTAGTTTTTGAGTATTGACGGATTTTTCGTCCAAGTTCGATATATGCTGAATGATAGAGCTCAAGCATTTCTCTGTAAGGCTCCAGCAATGCTTCCGTTTCAGAAATCATTTCGTATTCCCAGCTGGCATGGTTTACAAAACAGTTCTTAGAATATTTTCCACTTTTCATTGGTTGCACCCGTTTTGACATGTGGCTAGGCGCTCTTGTTTTATAAGGGCTGAACTGATGCCAAGTGATCGTTACTTTTCTGGCATTACCAATTAGCTCAACTTTTGGTGCGTAAGAACCCAGGTACTCCCTCTTTGGAACTTTGCTATGTCGGGTAAGGTTAATCTCTTGGTGGTTTCGTTCCTTCCACTTGATCCAGTATTTTGTAATGAGATCTTCAGCCTCAACACGCAAACCTTCAATCTGAGCACGTAAATTTTTACGTGTTAGCTCTATAGAACTTATAAGATTTGAATTACTCATGACGCCTCCTGATGTGAAATTACTATACCGGAGGAAATTTCCGTTTTTTTTCACGAACAGAAGATTTTTGAATGCTCTTTGATGAGGGAATTGAACAGATGTAATGCACTCGCTGTTTCCCCCATTCGGGAGGGGCCTTCAGAAACAGTAACAGCGAGTTTAGCCTCACTTCCATCGCTACCCCCTAAAGTTACTTTTGACAGAATGACCATTGTGGATTATTGCTTTTGATAATGTGCATTGCTCTATTAAAGTTATACATATATCTAGTGCCACTTTTCCAAAAAAAATGACCCTATGGAACTTTGTCCATAGTGACACTTTTATAAAAAGTGACCCTATGACGACATTACATAGGGTCACTTTTCTTTGTTTAGTGATCCTATGTAAGCATGAGGTTGATGAAAAGTAAAAATGTCAGTTTATGACGGTCAGTGAAAGACGTCGTTATTCTAATCCAACGTTGGTAGGGGCTGGATTTAGGTTTTTTTTTAATCGCTTCACATTTCGTTAGCATGCGCAGGAATTTTTGATAAAATTCTGGTTAGTTTGGTTAAAAAGTGTTACAAGTAAGCGGTGTGGTTGAAGGGATAGATTTAAGGCTTATTCAAGCCTTAAGAAAATACTAAAAGTTACTTTTCACCCTACCGAACACCTAACAAAAAATCCATGTTGAAGATTTGAACAATTGTAATGGCGCAAGGACAATCAGCACATGTCAGAATCTGATAATTTAACTCGTAGCTTACTCGGTAAACTTTTCCGCACTGAGATTTCGCTTATTCGTAGTTACCGTGCATTTTTAATGTTATTGCCTGTGCATGGATCTTCTGCATATCAAACTGGGACTCCTCTTCTCCAGCGTCGCCTATTTGGGAAAGGATTTAGTACAGCCGCTGATTTAGCTTTTGAAGTGGAAACACGTCCAGGTAGTTTTTTGGTTCCGCGTACACTCGGAAAGGAAATTACATGGGAGAGGTTTTTTTCTGCGGTCTTGGACGGTGATTCCAATGTAATTCGTGAATATGATACAAATGATATTGACTATGGTATTTACGATGCCGGTGAAAAAGTGACTTTTCTGAATGGTACAGTGGATATCTATAATCCCAAGAAGATTCATGAGTTGCGTTCTAAATGTGTTGATATACAGAATGACTACTTTATGCAGGTGTTCTTTATCTCAATGCTCGCACCAGAGTTTGTAAGTATTTTCTTTGGTTTAAAACCAACTACAGCTGATGCTATTAAAGACATTGGTTATTCATCGTTAAAAACAATTAACGATGTCGTTCTTTTCCCACGTACAATTGCTTTCTCACAAGGGCATATTGAAGAGAGTGTTTCACTTAAAACGAAAGTTTTTGCCTGGGCTTATGAATTGTCTGCTGACATCCGGTTAGGAAAAGTTAGTGATGATTTGATGGAACTATTACGTTATGACACTATGTTCACCAGTCACCGTCAGGATGTGTTCAACACTTTAACAAATAAAGTTATGTTAAAGGATTATTGATATGGCAAAGGTCGATCAAACAAAAGCTAATGCTCTATTGCGAGCAGCAAGAACTATGTCGCTTGGGGCAAATAAAAATACAATACGAATTTTGTACGGTAATCATGTTGCTGAAAATATCGATTTTGAGCCTGGTGCAAAAACAAAACTCAAAAAAGGTATCCGGGGCTGGAGCAAACGCACAGATAACCGCCGAGCCTTTTCTGCTGTTATTGATGTCGCAGTTAACTATTTTGGTTTTGATCCAATAAATCCGGAAGCGAGTTTTCGGCAAATTGACTTCAACCGAATAATGAGTGTCCTTCATAATCTGGGATACTTTGTATGCGCACCGGAAGTTAATAAAATAATAGAAATCCTTACTTCTATGAAAGAAATTGAAGAACTAGGTGCCTGCGAAAAATGTAAACGCCCATACATTGTGCCAGTGACAAATGATGCTCATTGTCCACGTTGCAGATTATCTTCAACTGCTTCAGCCATAGAGAGGTATTCTCAAGAAGAATTAGATTAAATTTAAAAAAGATATCGCGAAACTTGCCTTGTCTGAATCTAAATATTGACTTAAGTCAAATTCTGTTGTTTGCTTTACAATCAAATATTAGTTACAACTTAAATATCAACTCTTGACAAGTAAAGATATAATTTGATTTTTCTTTATTCAGTTTTTCTTCGTTCCAAAAATGTGCACCTTTTTTTCTGTTGAAAACGTAAAACTACTTAGGTTCTCAAAACCTTCTATGCATGACGACTTCTTAATCGCTTTCAATTAATATATTTTATATTCTTGTCTAAGTTCGCTTCTTTGATCCTTAGCTATTCCTTTTTTGAAATATAGAAACAGCATTACTTGTGATGATTTTTTTCAGCTCTAAATACACCTGTTTTCAAAGCAATATTTGCTTTTAGATATTCGATAAAACCATGTTTTTGTTACACCGGATTTTTGACAACGTGCAAGATGGATGATCTTTCCATCACCGAGACTATCTTCTTAGTCAGCACTCCTTTTCCGTCCTTTTCAACATAAAAACGACCATGCTATACGAGCTCTAACCTTTTTTTTGTATGCCATCATAACCGCATCAGAAAAGGAGAACGGTCTATGACTCGTATTGCATTAGCGCCTTCAAAGATGGTTTTGCTTATGTCTTTGGTAATTACTGGTGCCCACGCCAGCCCTGAGCAACCCCTAATAAAAGATACGCCCTTTGTATCTGGCCAGGCTTATAAGAAGGGTTTCTTCTGGTATGACGATCCTGCTAAAAAAAGCGAAGCTGAAGAAGAAGAGGTTTTGCCACCAACCGGTGCTGCTAGCTCGCCTTCAAAAGAGGAAATGGTAGATTTAAATTCAAAATGGCTAAAAGAGAATATGCCTCGACTGTTAACGCAGGCAATGGATAACCCTACCGCAGAAAATCTATCACGTTATTACACGGCGCAAAGGTTAATGCTGGATATCAGTACGCGTTTTTCTGACAAATCAAAAGATTATTTTCTTAAAAACCCGATGATGTCTGAAAAACGCAGGCAACCAGTGGAAAAGGTGGCACTGGATGCTCACCGCACTGTTGTTGAAAAAAATCAGCAAACGGTAATGAAAGATATCTTTACTAAGTCAGGTTTATTTTTCTTTTTCCAGAGTACTTGCCAGTTTTGCCACGAAGAAAGCCAAATACTTCAATTTATGCAGAACTATTATTCGGTAGATATTCTTCCAATCAGTATGGATGGAAGGCCATTGCATAATGGCCTTTTTCAGGATTTTAACATCCCCAACGCACAAATTATTGATCAATTTAAAATTCGAGAGGTACCTACAATTTTCCTGGTTTCAAAGGATGGGACATCAGCTCAGCGCATTAGTGAAGGCATGATCTCCGCTGATGAATTAAAGAACACTATTATACTTGCCGCGAAGGGCATGAATCTGATCGATGACGCTTCGTTCCAGTCAACTCTAGATATTAAAAGGCAATATACCATCGGCGATGATGGCGTTATTACCGTTAATAAATCCGAAATGGAATCAGACCCATTCCTACTTCAAAAAATAATGGACCAAAAACTCGAAGGCTATGACATGCCTACGGCCGATCCGGTCAATTATCTCAATGCTGGCGGCAGTTTTGGAGGCACTTATGCGCAGTAATGCCGTTTTCAACTTCAAAAAGTTACTTTTGTCTCTTTCTGTTTGTGCTGCAATTTTAGCCCCGACTGCAAATGCAGACAACGCAATGCGTAACATTTTCAATGGCATGATGACGTCTACCAGCCCGGCCACCTTTTCCACAGCAACCCGTACAGGCATAGTTGGCGGGTCAATGTCTTACCGAACAACAAACGTTAATACCAACCTTGTTTCCATGTCGTTTCCAAAAGCTTCTGTCGGTTGTAACGGTATTGACGTTTTTCTTGGGTCCTTCAGCATGATCAACGGGGACCAGCTTGTGCAGGTGGCCCGTGGTATTGCCCAGGGTGCGGCTATCTATGCTTTTAACGTTGCTGTTTCAGCTATTTGTGCTGACTGTGCTGCAACGATTAATGACATCCAAAACAAACTGCAAGCGCTAAATAAATTTGCGAAAGATTCATGCAATGCAACTTACTCTTTCCTTTCTGAAAACGTGGGTACGCCAAGCCAGTTCGCTAACTCAGTTAGCTCTGGACCAGCCTCAATTCTGGGATCGATTAATGGTCTTATTCCTGATTTTGGCTCATCGATGACAAAGTCACCTGAAGCTGTCACTTCTCAGGTTAAAGCAAAGGATCCCGAAGAGTTCGCTGAAAAATTCAGTGGTAACCTCTTCTATATGTCGTTCATGGATATTGATAAGGGAACGATGAACATCGGAGGGGTAACGGAGTTATCCGGTTATAAACTGGCAGAACAACTTATGTCTCTCGTAGGTACTGTCATTATCAACTGGGATAGCAAAGGCGAAAAAGCGGGAATGGAAGTCCGCCCGTCTACCATGACTGTCACGGATTACATCATGGGGCCACCAGCTGGCGGATCAATTAAAATGCTCAAGTGTTCTCCGGCACCAGATCCATCATCCCCACGAAAGGCTCAGTGCCTTGTCATGTCAGAAGTTAATGACGGTGGTTTTAAGGGATTGAAGGATACCATTTCTGATCTTCTTTTAAACGTACAGAAAAAAATCATCAACGACGTTCGTGTTTCAGATGATGAATTACGCATTATCTCCTATATCGGCATCCCGACCATTATCGACTCTTTGCAAACATTCGAAGCACCGGAAGGGTACGCATACATTCAGGACATCAGCACTATTGCTGCGACGAGCCTCGTAATCAACATGTTGCGCCAGGTTGAGGCCAAAATTTCAACCATGAGCATACCGAGTGAGTCGCTGTCGGGTAAAAGGGATGATCTCAACCGATTAACAGACAATCTCTCAAAACAGGTTAAAGCCGCCTATGAGCTATCGCACAGCCAGGTCGGTACCAGCTCGGACGTCATTTCAACCTGGGATAACCGTCGCCTGCAACGGAAGGCTTTCACTGAAAGTATTCGTGGCACACGTAACTGAGGTCTGACATGGATTACAACATATATACCCTGGGTGATATTGATTTTGTCTGGTCGGCTTTTACCGGTATTGCCCTGATCTTTTCTCAATATACTGGTGTAAAAGAGTTCCTGACCACGGCCGCCGTTGTAGCAGGTGTGAGCCTATTCTATAAAACGTGGCTATGGCTTCAGGCTCCGACCAAAAATGAATTACCGTTTTTCTCCTGGTTTTTGGGGTTGATCCTTTTCATGATGGCAATGGTTCGAGTGGATGTAACTATTGAATCTGTAAAGTCGGGAGAGGTCAGAAACGTCGACGGAATTCCAATTTTTATTGCTGCGATGGCAACCGTCACCACTAACTTAAGCCAGGGTTTGCTGAAGGATTATAAAACAGCGTTTGATCCGCTTTCTCCGGTGGACCTGTCTGCAACAACTCTGGACGATGACATCACCCTCGGTCCGATGATCCGATTCGTGAAGTTTTTGCAATGGGGCGGCGATAGCCAGGGCTACTGTTCCGCATTTCCTGAACCGGCCAGCGGGCTAGGGCCAATGAACGTATGTGCTACCGTTCAGTCTCTTGCATACAACTGCCTGAAGGCTACCCAAAACTCAAGCGCAAATATTGCCGGTAAAGAAACTATTTTTAACGATATTTTCTCAGCTAATCTGGCAGATAGCATGGACCGGATTAATCAGGCGATGAAAGGCGCACTGAAGAATGCCTCTGCCAGTATTGTTGGCGCTAACGGTTCAAAATCTGGTACGTGTGATGAGGTCTGGTCAACTGTGAAACAGGTTACCAGTACAGCTGAAGCTCGCCAGACTATTTCCCTTATAGGACAGACAAACGGCATCCTTACTCCAGACGAAGCAAATGGTGCACCTACCGGCGCAAGCTTTACTGATGTTATGGCGTCAGCAAATGGTATGTACGGTAAGGCTATTGGTTCGTATGACGCCACCCTGAACCTGTTCATTATGAATGAGCTCAGAAATGGCGCAAGCAAATATAAGACCCCACTCGGTCTGGCTTCCGATATGCAGTTGTTTGAGGCTTCTCTGAAGCGAACCAACACAATGGCTTCACAGGGCCAGTTGTGGTTACAACTGTCGGGAGCAGCAATCGCATTCCTTGAAATGTTTGCTTATATGGTTGCTCCATTTGCTTTGCTTATGCTGCTGGCGTTAGGTGGTAATGGTGTTGCCGCTGCGGCGAAATATTTGCAACTTATCCTCTTCGTGAATATGTGGCCGCTTACGGCAGTAATGGTCAACGCGTATGTGAAGAAAGTCGCGACGGCCGACTTGGATACCTGGAGCACCCTCAACAGCCAGAATAATGCCGTCACGTGGATGGGACTCCCAGGGCTTGCGGAAACATACAGTTCATACCTGTCTGTTGCTTCCGCCCTCTATGCTCTGATTCCGGTACTCACATTATTCCTGATGACACAGTCGATTCACCCGATGATGAATGCGGTTAAGGGAGTGACCCCCGATGCGCCGGTGGATACTGGTCATGTAACGCCCAAAGTATGGGATGGCCCTAACAGCGGTAAATCTTCATTTGGTGACGTGACACGAACCGCCTTAACCAGTACCGGTCAGGGATACAGCGATGGCGGCGCAGTTGATTCAAGTAATTTCCGTCTTGGAATGTGGAATGCTGGTTCAAGTATCGCTAACAGCCAGGGACAAGGATCAGCTGTAACCTCATCAGTTATGAGTGCGGCAAGTAATTCATTCCAGGCTGGTTACAGTCAGATGAGCGAAATTGGAAGGTCAGGACAGTCGAGCCAGCAGTTCTCAACCAACCTGCAAACAATGAAGCAGATCTCGGATAAGATTGGTGCCTCTGTAGCAGAAGGTATTGCAACGAAACATGGGGTGAGTGCGTCTCAGATGGCCAGCATTGCTTCAAATGTTATTCTCAACGCTGGGCTTAATGGAGGTGTTGGAACTGGCAATGGAGCCGGGCTGAAAGCGGCTGTAGCAGGGCAATTGAGTAGCGGTGCATCTAAGACCAATACAGGCAGTGACTCGCTTTCAAATGACCTTTCAAAAGCAATCACGAATCAGCTTAGCCAGGATTCTGCGTTAACTGACCAGTTCAGTAAAGCGGCGTCTCAGGTAAGCAGCGATCAGATATCCAATACTAATGCGTTTAAAGAAGCATCGTCGAAAATGAACCAGGCGACACAGACGATGGCGCAAAATATTTCTACATCGGTTTCGACTAACGCAAGCTCCAATAGTGGAATGAGCCTTGATTCTAAACAAAGCATTAACCTGGACAGGTTCTCCGATTCTATTCGCAACAAAAACTTCAGTGATGATGATGTAAGGAATTTTGCTCGTAAGAATGGGCTGGATGAGAATGCGTTTATGGAGAAATTCAACTCCTATAACGATACCTTCAAGGCCAGTAATCAGCTTGGATCGCAGCTTCAACGTACTGACGCGCTTGTGGCTGCAACCCGAGATTTCAGTGAGCAAAAAATTGCGATTGATACCGCCCGGGGAGAGACGGCCGAAAGTAATAAACAGGATCTCCGTGAAACCTCCAGCCTGCTTAAAAGTCTGGTTTCCGACTTCGGTGGTAATGCACAGCAGCTGCTACCTATCACCAATCAGCTCGACAGAATTTCAGGTGACGGGTCAGGAATTAATACTATCACTCAGGCACAGGATAGAACTCCTGACAGCGTAAATACGTCTGGCGTGATGAGTGCGTCACGCGTAGGGGAACTGGGTGGAAGTGTAGATTCGCAGGCTAAACTCGGTCTTTCCTCCAACGCTCAGGACGCGACACAGCATGTCCCTGGAAAAAGTGAAGCTGGCTTTACTCCGTATAACCTTGATAACGCGGGCAAAGGCGATATTCAGGGAATACATAACAACAACGTGGGCCGCACTTATTCTGATGAAGAAAGGAATGTGCTTAATTCTCTCGAAAAGAATGGACCTGTACTGAATAATCAGGGTGTAGAGAAAGTCGTCAATTCGGGTCAGGATGTCAGAAATGCAGAAGGCACATTTAACGATCTGGAAAAGGTTGGAGGTCGGGTGGTTGGTGATGGAATGGATCAACGAGCCACTGCTTTGAACAGTATGTATCAGAGCGGGCAAGTTCGTGGCTTATCTAATAACACTGATAACTACTTTAGTCGTGTTGCCAACAACCCGAACTTAAGCCGGGACGATAAGCGAGCTGAATTGGCACAGCAAGCTGTCTTTACCTATGGTGCCAGCACCATGGCTACCGGTGCCGAAAGAGAGCAGCTCAAAGCGGATACCCAGAAGATCCTTAATGAACTGGGTAACTATAACGTTAACTGGAGTATGAATGACGTTAAGAGCATCCATAGCAGTTTCAACACTCATAACAGAGCTGATGGTTCACTTGAGTCAGTCGTACGGGCAAACCTGGGAGAAGGTGGGTCGGGCGGTGGTCTCGTTGGTAACCGCACTCAGACCGTCACAGATCGCTTGGTTGGGGAAAAGATAGAGGCCAACACTGAGCGGGGCGCGATTTCTGGTGCGCTACTCGGGGGCCAGCAATTTGTTTCGGATACGCTAACCAGCGTTGGGGCGAAACCGGTAAATGAGATGCTTACGGGAGCGGGCATCCTTCAAACCCAGACATCGATAGCAAATGATGCCTCTAACCCTGCAAATATGCCTGATTCTCTCCAGGGTAAAGTCCTTAATCACATGCAGATGTCTGATGGCGTCGCAGCTGTAAGTGACCGGTATCAGAGTATTAGCAGCGACGGCGTTTCGACTTATGCGAATGCAGCGCAGAACTCTGAAAGGGCTATCCGGCAGCAATTGACGGATGACCCACGCTTTGGGCCTCAGAAAGCAGATGAATTCATTCAGTACATGAAGTCAGAGCTGAGCAACACAAATGAGCCTTACCAGTCACGTGTCGATAAAGCGGATCAGTGGCTTAATGAAAATAAAAAATAAGGGAGGTTGAATATAACCTCCTGAAATGACTATCAATAGATTGTAAATTACTGCTAAACAATTAAGGCCGCAAAGTATGTGTTTGCGGCCTTTTTTTCAGAAGTACCGCTCTTGCGGAACATTCAACTGACGGTTTGAATCAGTGAAGACAAAAATCTATCAAACTCTGTATGAGATTCAATAACATAATCAGTAGATGCTTTGTCTCTTATCTGAAAGCAGTCGTCTGCAAAACTATAAGCGAAAAGTGACATGCCATCTTCTCCGATTAACACCTTATCAGTGAGATTTGGGTCAACGTAGATTTCATTGTCTCGTGCTTCAAAGTTGCGTATGTAAATATTTGACCACAATAGATTTTCGTTCTCTGCCTGAACAAGGTTATAAAACGTAAGTCCGTTGTACTCAAAACCATCCATAGCATTAAACACTTGGGCATAATCAAGCCTGGTTTTAATGAGTTTCTGTATATCTATATAGGCGCTCTTTTTGTGATCTGCCCACTCCACTGGAGGCGGATTGCAGATTAAGTCTTTCAAGACTTCCGGGGCTACCGGGCTGGCTAAAGGGTAGTGATCTGCAACCATCAACCTCTTTAAGCTGCTGAGTAGTTGAGTTAAATCTTTCATGAGCGCCTCTTACTTTCCTACCGGGTAGATAACACCGTTCGGCGATGGCCATAGAACTTTGGTGCTTGAATTATACGGTAGATCCTTCGTAATGATGGATTGTGCTTTCGACAGTGCTGAATGGTATGGTGAATTCTGAATAAGTACCAGGTTGTCTATAGCGTTTGTGCCACCATCATCAAGAGGGATCTTGTGGTGAACCTGCCACCCAGAGGGGACCTTGCCTGTTGCAAGTTTCATCAAATCGTTAGGTTCAAACGTAGCCAGGGCATCTGGGTGGTCTGAAAGTGATTTAAGGAAGTTAGGGCGTACAGTATTGTTGAATTGTCCACGGAGAGCTAAATATTCAGCTCTGTCTCGGCGCATGTAGTTCAATTCGCTAACATTCATATCATCGAGCAAAACGTGTGCTTTTTTGTACTTGCCGAGATAACTTGTCAATTCATCCGCAGACCTTGGATTTCGGATAACCAGAAGTGAAGCCGCTGCAACCAGCATACCTGAAGTTGTTTCGTTCAATACCTGGTCATAGCCTTCAACAGCTTCGCCGCCAAGTTGTTCAGCCGTATGTCGAAATCCCTCCACATTTCCATTATAAAGCCCGCCAGCTGCGAGAAGACGACCAGCCGCTTTGGAATTAATGGTTTTTGTTGATTGGGCGTGCTGTGCTGGTGTCGTTGATCGAACGTAATACCCCGGGCGTTTCAACTGACGAGAGATGATATCGCGCAGACGGGTAAAGAGGGACAGGGGCAGGTCATTGCGTAGGTTGCCATTTGATATAACCCCCGGCCCGGCATTGCCGGTTATGTCTTTTCTAAGCAGAACGATCTTACCGTATCTGATGTCGTCAAGCGTATCGCGGTAAGCGAGCCAGGGGCGTTGATGGTGGAACTGGTGATACCGGCTGACAAACTGTGTATATCCCTGCGGTAAATTCCATTCCTGAATAATCCGGTTTGGCAGGGCGGTATCTTCGAGGTCATGTACCGCCGTGGCCGGATGTATGATGTGGGGAATATCCTCAAGGTATATGTCATCCAGTGACTTAGCCTGACAGTGATGCAGCATAATGTCCCTTTCTTGTCGAATTCATATGAGACATTATTGCGTATGGTATAAAACAATCAATCCTAAAGTGGATGGGCGTACGAGATCAGCAGTGACAGGGTAAAAGGAAAGTTACTTTGTTCATCAGCGTCCCATGAGCTGATGGTACCTTGCGTTAAGAGCTGCAAGGTCAGATTCGGTGAGGCCCGTGTAATAATCGGTTTTGTGCAAATGCGGATAACCGGCCGGAAATAATGATTCGTCGTCATCAAGGCAGATAAATGCTTTAACTCGATGTGAAAAGACAAAGTCCTCACACTCGGCAGCCCGCACACCAGTCTGTCCGTGTTTTAAATATACCGAACCGGTTGCACCTATGATTTTGTCTCTATAAGGCACCCGGAACAGAGATTTCAGATAACTTGTATTAGCGCACTCACGCCATGAGCTGGAGATAACAATCACCATGGCAGGGCAGTTATCCAGCAATTTCTCTAACAGTGGCATTCGCTCAAAGGTTTCATTTTTACACCTGTGGCAAACCCCATCGAAATCTAAGAAAAGCACGACATGCGAATCAGGGAGAGGGGCCCATAAACCAGCTGTTGTTTCTTCATGAACACATACTTCTTCATGATGAGGGTTTTTCTGGATCAAGAAAGAAGAGAGAATCTTAAATAAATTTCTTGCAGAAGAAGACAATATATTACTCCTGAGTCAGTGTGAAATATTTGTGGTGGTTTACCCAAGCCACTCGATGATCTTCTGTAATATCGGGTTGTATTTATTTAACAACAGGAGTCGGGTTTTGCTCCGGGACATTTTTAGCTATATGGCCATTGTATCGAGGAGGTTGCTGGGTCCATTGATAAAGCTCACCCATCCCGTTACGCTGCTGGATCCGGCGATTGTACTTTACCATGAAGTTAAATATGTACTTTGCACGTACCTTTGGGGTTTTGCTGTTGTAATCTGCAATCCCTTCAAACACATTGCCCTTGCGATCAACAATTTTTCTATAGAGCCACCATGTTCCAACCCAGAAACTTGCGCAAGCATCGTAAGCCAGAACCCGCCACGTTACCGTCGGGAAATGCTTTTTTATTTCAGGTAGATTGGATGAGTTGATCTGCATTGGGCCAATATCATAAGTGCCGTTAGTATTCCTGCTGAAAGTACCAACCTTACCGCCTTCATTGTCAAACAACGTAAAAACCAGTTCAGCATCAATTCCGAAGTAGCGGGCGGCATCCGTAATGCACTGAGTGTAAATCTCATCAGGAACGGGAATAGGTTTCACATCATCTGCTGGTGGTGTAAACACAACGATTTCTCCACTGAATCTACGTTTTATCTATTCTCCCATATATCTATCGACTTTCTTTCGGCTTTACCCGTTGATTTAAGCGTTTAAGCAAAATTCTGGAATTTTGGGGCGTGATAATATTAGTGCTCGATTTAAGGAGCGGAAATGAAAAAAATTATTAAGGCATCGGTATTACTTCTTTCATTAAGTACCGCCTTCACGATGAATGCCGAGCCGGTTAATACAATGGTACTGCCAGA
This sequence comes from Enterobacter cloacae complex sp. GF14B, assembly GCF_004136805.1. NCBI lineage: Bacteria > Pseudomonadati > Pseudomonadota > Gammaproteobacteria > Enterobacterales > Enterobacteriaceae > Enterobacter > Enterobacter cloacae complex sp. GF14B. The sequence continues at coordinate 36,504 of NZ_QFRV01000010.1, read as the reverse complement.
TGCAGCCCGGGATAAGCTCAAAGCCATTGGGCTTTCAATCGAGCACGTCGAACCCTCGCCAGTAAAAGATATTTTTACGGTGATTTCCAGGGAGGGGGTAAGTTACGTGAGCAAAGACGGAGATTACATTTTTACCGGAAGCTTATTCCACGTGAAAGGTAAAGATGTGGTAAACACCACTGAGCAGGCCATTTTAATGGGCGTCCGGGAATTCGCATCCAAAACAAAATCCATCGACTACAAATCACCAAACGAAAAATACCGGCTTGCTATCTTTACCGATATAACCTGTGGATACTGCCAAAAACTGCATCATGATCTGAAGTCTTATCTTGATGCCGGTATTTCGATTAAGTTTCTTGCATTCCCACGTGCAGGACTGAACTCGGTAGTAGCCGGGAACATGGCCAAAATCTGGTGTTCAGCAAAGCCAAACGAAGCTCTGGATGCAGCGATGAATCCGGTTTCAACTATCCCGGAAGGACGTCCTGATGAGGCTTGCTTAAACATTATCAAATCGCATTTCCAGGTGGCCTCAACAATCCCGCTGCAAGGTACTCCTACCATGGTGACACTAAGCGGCAAACCGCAGTTATTTACGGGGTGGCTGAGCCCGGAAAACCTGGTGACCCAAATGGGCGCTGCGCAAAAGTAACTTTTCCGACTGTAAGAGGTGTGTATGAAATCTACTTTACTGAGTACGTTAATGCTGGTTGCTGTAGGTGTACAGCCCGTTTTCGCTGCACAATGTCAGTACGGAGCCTGTGGAACGGAAAACGATCCCGGAATCGGATTTCTGATGTCATCGGTACAAATGGATAAAGGTGAACATCTAAAGGAACTCTCTGGTGTTGCGACCACAGGTGACACCATCTCTAAAAAGATGGAAAGCTACCTGGGAAATAAAAAGCTCAAGGTAAACACCGACAGTACCCGCAAGGGGCCGGGTAATACCACCATCAGGCCTACAGATGAGCTCGCCCCAACGAGGCAACTAAAAGTTATCCGGCCCGAACTGGTAAAAAATCCCGATTCGCAGCTCGTGGTAGCTTTCAATGAGCGCCTGGCCTGATTTATTGACTGAGAGCGTCCAGAAGGAAAAAAGATGTCGATACTCAGTAGCTTCGTCATCAGAGCAACGGGGATACCTGACAAAAAGTATCTCCGGGATCCCGTAATAAAACGTTGTTATAAACGTCTGAGTCGTAGGGTGCCTGCTCTAATGACGGGGTGGCTTCTGTGCATTCTGGGTTCAGGGTATGTCAGTATGGCACTGGAACAGCCTGATAGCACTGTATTACTCAGTCTGCTGCTGTTGTATGTTATGTCAGGCATTTTACTGATGCAGTTCCAGTATATGTATTCAGAGCGAAGCATAGGCTACAAGTTCTACCTGGAAGTGCTTATGAATGCAGCTGCCAGTACTCAACATAAAGAACAGTTACAGTATCTGTTCATTAATAAGCCCAATTCCATCACGATGGGCGATCTTTACCGACTTTATGATTTTAATGGGGGAGGGCGATAGCCACGTTAATGTGCGTGTCCAAAAGTCACTTTTGAACATTCTCTTCCCGCCGTCTGCTTTCAGTTCCAGGGGATCACTGCAACATAATTTCCGGAACGCAGCGGCGCATCAAATTTATCAGTAAAGGCGTCGATCATTGCTGAATAAGCAATGCTGTCTGACGGCACAGGTGCATTGCTTTGCATACTCACTTTCAGAACCTGCTTTGCTCCTTTCGCTGACGGGTATACCTCGACATCCAGCTGTCGCATATAGTGCATCTGCGACATCGTCTCAGTGCCTATTACCCCATCGACTGGCTTGTAGTCATAGTCAGTATGCAATTCGCCATGCTTGTCAGTTCTCGTTGTCTTTTTATCTACAACGTAGCCTGTCACCCCAGTAAGAAGCTGCTCGCTATACTGCATGTTCTCCTGTGAGCTGCTGATTCGGAACCTGAGCACATAATCTGGCTGGTGAGTGGAAATAATGACTCCTTTTTTTGCTAATCCATCAGCAAAACGGCCTGAAAACATTCTGGACTGAATACTTTCGTCCGGAGGGACTATCTGAAACCTTTTATTTGTAACAGGACGAGGCATTAGATCGTACGCATCTACCTGGTTTGCGAAATGATATCCGCATCCACTCAAAAGCATTGCGGTTGTGAGTATAAAGCCCTGCCTAATCATCCTTTAATCTCCAAAAAGCATTGTTTCACGAATAATTCCGATTTACCGGGCCAGTATAATCCATCGCAGGTTAATAACTAACAGGCTGAAAAGCATAAAGGTAGCTATGTCTAAAGAATTTTATTTAAAACCGATGGCCACGATTTTAATTTCTGCGGTTATTGCTACCGCTGCCTCGGCGTTAATCACGGCAACTTATTTTAAACCGAAGGTGCTCAGTGAGGAAGAAATTGGCAAAATTGCCGCTACTTACCTGGTAAAAAATCCCCATTATTTAGTGGAAGCAGGTAAGGCGCTGGAAAATCAGAACGTGAGTGCCTCAGTGGAACGAATAATTCCATATGCGCCAGCTCTGCTGGATACCAAGGAGACGCCAAACATCGGCCCTGATGACGCCGACGTCGCGGTAATCGAGTTCTTCGACTATCAGTGTATTTACTGCATGCGGGTTACACCTGTTGTTGAATCGGTAATGAATCAGAGCAAAGATGTAAAATTCTTCTTTAAAGAATTCCCGATTTTTGCCGGTTCAAAACCTGTATCTGCCATGGGGGCCGCTACGGGTCTGCACGTCTATCAGAATTTCGGTGCTGAAGCCTATCGTAAGTACCACAACAACCTGATGGCTGTGGCTCATACCTTCATGACCTCTCAACGCAAATTCGAACTCACTGACTTTAATACTGTGGTGGAAAAGTCAGGGTTTAACAGCACGTTTTCTGACAGGGAAAAAAACCGGTATGAAAACGTGATCTCCGGCAATATGCAGCTGGGCGAAGCGCTCGGGATCACCGGCACACCCGGTTTCATCATTATGAATATGAAAAAGCCGAATGCGGCGACTACCACATTTATCCCCGGGGCTATGGACGCAGCAACTTTGCAGGGCGCAATCGAAAAAGCTCGCGGGGCCTAAAGTTACTTTCACATTTGATGAGTACGGCCATGCCGGTCATGGCCGCTACGCTTTTACAACGAGTAATTCATCCCAGCGGGTCGTATATCTCGGTGATAGCATGGCCTGCTTCATACGAAAATCCTGTTGAATGCCTTCCCCCAGTAAAAACAGAGCTCCGCGCTTTTCTTTATTGAACCGGTCCATAACTTTCATCAGTGCCTGACTGCCAGGCCTGGCCGGGCGAGTATCAAACAGGCTGAGTTGCTCTGTGCCGTCAGTCATAGCGGAGAGCATTACCCCTGCTTTCGCATACGCTATCCCGGGTCTGTAAATGCGGTTCAGGATGGTCATGGCTGCATCAACCAGATCGCGGGTGTCCTGTGTAGCGGTAAGCGGCTCGATACCACAATTGCTGTAGCGGTTTTCACCTTGCGCATAATTGCTACTCTGAATGAAGACTGTGATTTGACGGGTCCACGAGCCATCCTTGCGCAGCTGCTCTGCCGCCCGGGCGGTAAAAAATGAAACTGCCTCATGTAGCTTGCCTATCTCATTAAGGCGCTGACCAAAACTTCTGGAAACGATAATCTGTTGCCTGACAGGAGGAGACTCGTGCAGCCGGAAACATGGTTCGCCATGCAGTTCCCGCCAGGTACGCTCGATTTCAACGCCAAAGCTTTTACGTAAAAAGCGAACGTCGCTATTATAAAAATCACCGGCAGTGATGATCCCGAAAGCCGACAGGCGTTCACTAATCTTTCGACCAATACCCCATATTTCTCTGGTACTGATCAGGCTCAGGAGCTTCCTGATCCTGGCCTGATCAGTCAAAACTACAACCCCGCCTGTAGCTGCCCATCGTTTGCTCGCATAGGTGCATAATTTAGCGAGGGTTTTGGTGCTTGAACAACCCACACCACAGGTAAGGGACAGATTATGAAGAAGTGTACTTCTGATCAACCGGCCGTAATCTTCATAATCTATTATCTTGTTCATGTTTTTCAATAACATGAAATTTTCATCTATGCTATATCGACTCGATTGAGGCGCGAAGCTTTCCAGCGTTTCATGGAAGCGATTTGAGTAGTCTTCATACAAAGTAAAGTTAGAGCTCCGGACTTCGATCCGGTGTTGCTGAATCAAATCCCTGCACTTAAAAATTGGGGTCCCACGCTTAATACCAACGCTTTTAGCCAGTTTATTCATTGCAATGACGGACGAATCGTTATTGCTGGCTATGATGAGCGGCTTTTTTGACAGCTTGGGATCCATCGCACACTCAAATGCCGCATAGGCTCCGTTAATATCAACGTGCATGTACATGGCTGAACTGATTCAGTGCAAAGGTGACGACGCCCCATATCTCAAGGGATTCAGGATTTACACGTATCGGCTTATAGGCTGGATTAGAAGGCATCAAAAGCAGCTCAGGATACGTGTGTAAGATCTTTACCGTAAACTCTCCATCCACCAGCGCAACGACGATAGAGCCGTGTCGTGCTGTTAAAGACCGATCCACAACCAGTATTGCTCCATCATTGATACCGGCATTGATCATACTGAGGCCCGCCGCCCTGACAAAGAAGGTTGAGGGGCGGTTGCGGACTACATATTCATGCAAATTTAATTCATTATCTTCATGCCCGGCGCACGGACTCATCACTCCACAGCTTAGTAAATCACTGAAAAAAGGTGCCATTTCGTAAGGCTTGTTGCTAATGTGCTCAAGGATAACAGACATAGCTACACTCGAATTCTTGTACTGTATGTATAAACAGTATTGCGAGTTGAAGAGAAAAGATCAAATCTCTCCGGTAACGCTATCAAGCCTGACGAAAAATTAAGCTTTATCATAAACATCAAAAACCATCTTTTACCGATAATGGCGAGCTGGCCTACGAAGAAGGTATACAAGCTAGGATGAAAGGATTCTGATGCTCCTCCCACCAAATTTTTTATCTCCTGAAGACCAGGCTGAGTACGATGCTTATATGGCAAGGTTCAGCGAGGTAAATCACTATTATGAGCATTGCACTGTCCCCGTGATTGACTGGTTTTTTAAACAAGCAACCGAGGCGCTGCATCATGGTCTATGGTTACCGGCCTGTACGAGCTTTCTGAATGGGATCGAAACATCACTCAGGGTTACGCTGAAGTTGAAATCAACTGTTAACGTTCAGCAGTCAGTTCCTGTACTGGTGGACTTAGATGGTACGTCAGTAATGAGTAACGCTTTAATGCGAAAGGCTAAGCAGGAAGGGATGCCGATAGAATTACTGTCATTTCCAGCCGAGAAGAATATGTTGGCAAAGATAGACGCTGGTAAAAAACCTGAAGCAGATATCGTCAGGCTTAGAAATAGTCTATGCCATGGCAACATTCTGGAGTTCATTATGAGTGTTAAAGTCGGTTCTCCAGATCCCATACGAATTTTTACTCCTGGTAACTGCTGTGGTTTAGCGCTTTTACTTTCGGCCTTATCGAAGAAATGGACGGTAGGCTTGCATCAATACTGGATCGACAACAATCTGACGTCCTGCTGAAACCTCATAAATCATGCCTACTAAAGTCACGTGCAAAAAAACGTTGTAGCATGATATGTTTAAAGTCAAAACAGTGGGTTCTATGTTTTGACGGCAAACATGATATAACTAATACTTCATAAGTAGATATCAATAGTCATAATGGAGTGAACTATGAAATTAAAAAATATTCTGCTGTGTGCGATGATGTCAGTCGCTTTTGGCTCCTCTGCTAATACTACACATAAAGTTGAAAACGAACCTATCCCAAACATTATTCTTGATGGTAAGGTTGATGATATTTGTAAAGATGCAAGCATCCGAACTGAACTTAATCATGATAAAGCAAAGGAACTGGTAACCACCAACCTGAAGCAGGCATTACCATTAAATACGGTACCGGATAAGTTGGATGAAGTTGCAGAAGCCTTTGTAAACCGCGACAAAGGCGCTTCAGAAACAGCAGACCATTGCCTTGTTAATGTACGTAATAAATACTGGGAAATGTATCCCTCTGAAGATAAGTAGCATTTATTATTAAAGGCTTCACTTAAGAAGCCTTTTTTAACCCTTTGCGAAACCTGCTTTAAAAGCAATGCGCTATTCATATCTAAGAATCTATTTAATTAATGAATAATAGTGGACGGATTCATTTCTAGTGAATGCCGAAGTTGGTGTTTTTTGAGTTATTAGACGGTAAGTGCAATCTGGTATGATTCACCTAACATACGAATCTGGAAGGAAAGGTATATGGGTGACCTGGTCAGCAAAAATAACATTGACCGTTTAGAGCGATTTCATTCTTTGCTGGCGGGTCAGTACTGGACGTCCACTGACAGCATCCCTGAAGAGGGTATTGTGGCAGGGGATACGCTGCTCATTACGTCTTTGCGTTACGTTGAAGATAAGCTGCACACAGTGATTCTACGCGCCCATCCCCGCGTTTACGGTCAGACTGTAGCTATTGTCACTGAAGACAGCAGCGGCAACCGTAGGGAACGTGGCAAAGAAATGCGAGAGCATCGCTTCCTGGTTAAGGATTTTCTGTCCAGTTTTGTATTTGAACCCGACCATAAGGTAATCCGGGATGCTGAACTCAGACAAGCTCAGGAAGAAGTGAATAGCCTACAGGCATCGCTTACAGCCCTCGTGAGCGATGCTCAGGGGCTCCGTGACCTTGCGATTGAGCAATTAGGTACAGATGACCGTGAAAACCCTGTGACGGGCCTTAGCGTTGCGTTAGTGCCCCCACAAGAGCAGCAGGCGGTAACCTCACTGGCGATTGGATCAGTTCAAAATGCTCTGTCCTCTGGTATTTCAGATACCCGCATTGAACAAATCAGAGAAGCGGCCTTAAAAGAAGGGCAGATCAGCACAGCCATCAGCAAAATCATCACACAACGAACGCAGGCAATCGCTAATGCCAGCAAAAGAATGCTGCCCTATTTCGAGGAAGTTGCAGCGGCAAGTCTGGCCACTACAGAAGAAGCCATGGAATATGTGAAGAAAATCCACGATGGCGTTGGCAGTCTGGAACTGTATACCGGCAAAGACGTTGAGGTAGTGAATATCGTGAAGGGTGAATCCGCTCCATCACACCTCCCGCTCCAGGTCGTTCAGGCAAAGCTGATGGTGGATGAAGAGCTGGCCGTATGGTGCGATCTCGATAGCTGGTTCGACTTCTCTGATATGGAAAAATTTCATGAAACTTTACGAACCAGCCCCGGGCTGGTGGAGCAGATTTTTCCGTCCGAACGTTCCATCGTATGTATGGCCACAACACGACGTTATATCGATTACCGCGATCCCTGGGAAAATCATGTCCGCAATGACAGGAACCGGGTTGTATTCCTTCTGGTCCGGGACGGTCAAAATATTCATCAGGTTTACTCTTCGGTAGAAAGCCATCTTGGGGCTTCGCAGCTATTCCCTTCCGCCAGCGAACAGGAAGCACATTTCCAGGGGATTGATGGCAGCACCATAAAGTTTGAGGACGTCAGTTATACCGACCGACTGAAGCAGCATGATCTTATGGCACTTCACTACCGTCGTTTCCTGATCCTTATCTGCGGCCTCGATCACCGGCTCAAACTATTTGGTGATTTCTATGATACCAATACCCCTTACAGTTTTCTGAGCCTTGAGTTCCAGGAACGGTACTTCCAATTTCTGCACGACAAAGACGGTTCTGGCCTTTTGGGTATGGCTGAGACACGGCCGTCTCTGCAAAGTTATCTTGAACAGGCAAACTCATGCCTTCAGTCCGGATCCCGGGTAATGTGCAACTGGGATTCGTTGATGAACCCAGTGACAGCACCAGGAGCAGTTCAGGAAGACAACAGCTACTCTGGCTATAAATGGCTTGGGAGAACCCATAAAAACTATGAGCCGGTTATTGCATTCCGTCAGGGAGACGATATCTGTGTCAACGCAACAGTAAACAGATACTCAACGGATCGAGATTTCAATTGTAAGGTGAATTTGTCTTTATTTAAGGAGTCCAGCAGGAATGATGCTGAACTGGGTTTCCTGTGCATGGATACCATTAAAGCGGAGGAGCTCGAATGGTACATTCACAGACGTAAATTCAGGTCTAATCACCTGTTTTACATTCGCTTCTTCAAGATGGCTTTAAATTATATTCGTGCCGAGCGTGAGGCAGAAGAACCTTACCGGCAGATGCTGAGCCAGGCTCTGGCCGATGGAAATATTGGCCAGCCTAATCTGAGATCAGAGTTGATAGATCGATGCATTGTAGCCTGGCGAGCTGATAACAGGGGGGCGACGCTGGAAGCTGCCATGAGTACAGAGAAGGGCTCCAAAGAGCTCCTGAACCAGCTCTATATGCTCGCTGATGTGGGGCTCAAACATCTTCCCGGGGTTCGTAATTTTATTAGCAGCAAAGGCTATGAGCTGGTCAGGTTATCGGTAAATGCTTCAGGGAAACTTGTTGCATATGCCGCACCAGCAAATTTTGAATGCGACAACCGGATGGAAGGGCATGCCTGGGTTCATCGAATGGTACTTGCTACATCCCGAAATGTCTTAAACGTCACTCATCAACGTTTTGCGAAAATGAAACACTTCTTACCAGCTGAAAACACCCTGTTCGAAGATGAACAGCTGGTGGCCACATGGTCGGGCAAAAAGACTGCTTTCAAAAGCTTCGAAGAGAAGCAGCGTTATTTTGATACATGCTCCCGTGGCGCTCAGGCTCTTAAGCAGTTTTTAAAGCTGAACGATCCGGTGATTTACACCAATCTGCTTGGCCAGTGGATTGAGGCCTATGAAAGTATCAATGAAACCAGTGAGTACGTACAGCAAGTAAGCCTAATGGCTCCTGTTGCGGTCAAGAGCGAAAAAGGTAAAGCCAGCCTCATCTATATTGGCACTAAAGACCTGGCCGACTGGTTTTATCAGAAAGCGCCGACACCCGAGTTGCAGGCGCTGTTCCTTGAGGAATACCTGTCCAAATTTGAAAATAAAGAGGTCAATAAAGAAAAGCTACTTTCACGCAGAAATACCGCTCTGTCTCTCAGTTTTTACACCATGGACAACGGGGAAGTACCAGATGAAATCCTCGTCACCAAATCAGTTGATAATGCCAGACGGTGGTATTCAGGAATGTTCACAAGCATGCCAACGATGTTAAATGACCAGTGGTCCTGCCATGTTGCGCATTTTTCCCGTAACGGAAAACTCTATTTGACGCCTGATCTGGTCACTGATGAAGGGGAACCTGGTTTTGATGAAATACTCGGGTATCCGCGCCCGGAGGGGCTGGTACCGGTAACCGTGTGTGAGTTTGAAATTGACCACTTTAACCGACGTGGCATTGATGCGAATGGTGATAAGGTGAATATTACACAGTGGGTCGATATTTATCAGGGTGAGCGTGAGGTTACGGAACTGCTGGGGCCTATTTCTGAAGAAGGGGTGAACATCAAAACCTACAGGATGGACACTCTTGAGCAGGCGATGAAAAACATCTCCCGGGGCTCGACGCGCCTCAGACCGTCAACGGAGAATAGCGAGTGGCAACAGCCAGCAGAAGGTGTGAGCCGCTATGTACTTCGGTCATGGTAAAACGCGGGGGCAGGTGCCATCAAAACATCAAACAAAAAGCCATTACAGGCTCAAAGACCCCTTATCGCTCAAATTTGAAAGAGATAAGGCTTTATGATGGCAACGAGGATTATCACCCATCTCGCCGGAGTAACTGGCATAAAAATTGTTTAATCTTTATGCCAGCGCTTCGGCATTTGCTGGCAAGGAGACAGTGTTGAAAGACCATATCGTACCCCCACGAAAAACTAGCGCGAGTTTATCTTATCAACTCAAACGTATTGGGCGCATGCTCCTTCTTTTACTGAGCTTGGCTTTTATAGTTTACGGATTCGTACTGGCTTTCCATCCGCCGCTAACAACCTGGCTACTTCAACCCGGTGGACACTTTGCCCCAGATGACCGATTCATACTGGTTAGTGTTAAGGTTCAGTTTACAACCGGAATAATGGGGCTAATTGTTTGGCGCTTATGGTAAAAGTGGCAAGCAATGATGGGAGAAGGATAACGTTGCTCAGCTCAATCCGGTTTACTGATTGCTTAAATAGAAGGCAGTCATGCCTACATCAGAAAGGAGAAGCATAGATGGTAGAAGCACGTTATCAAGGCAAGCCTGTTAGCAGTCTTCCTGAAGAAGCTTTTGCTGAAGGGTTATCGCGATCCGGTTTAAGCCCCGTTCTGCTACTGGCATCCCCGACCACAGTACCCGTTACCACGGATGAGCGCTGGTGGCTCGCAAAGGAAAACGTGTCAGGACATTACGGCAGGATTTTTTATGCTGCGGTGCGGGAGTTGGTCATAAGGTCGGATATCATCTCAGTAGTGAGAAGTATTGCAGATGAGAATTTCACGTCCGAACATATGGGGTACTTCGAGCGACTTACCTCTGATGAAAAAGAAGTCGTGTTTAGTGATTACCTGCGCACTCTCGCTGAAGGCGGTCTTACCTGCACTGAGAAGAATCTCGTCAAACTGACGCAAGATTTATACCCGATTGATGCAACTCCTGACAACATTAGAAAGCTATCCACGGACAGGGATGCACTGAACGAACTACACATCGATGGTATGGTACTTTTTATTACCGGCCCTGCGCTTTGATTATGGAGATAATACATGCGGTGTTATCCCTGTTAAGGGTTAAGGTAACATTCTTCTAGAATTACAGAAAAATAGAGGTCTAACATGATAGTAAATAAAAACAGGTTTATGCATAAAAACGGGAAAAGGTTTAAGTCCATCGGAAGGTATTTAAGATTTTGGCAAGCAGTAGCGTCCTCTGGTTTACCCATGGACATGGTAATACGGGAAAAACCATATCAACTTATGGTCGCTTTGATTGCTTTATATACGGCCATCCCTGTTGTTACAATAGTAATTTTATCTGGTCAGCAATCGCATAAGTTGGAACTAATTGCTGTGCATTTCAGTACAATTATCACGATGGTGTTTGTTTTGCGTCGAAAGATGGGGAAACGTTGGCTGGATTTATTTGAAGAAAAATTAGCCATTTATAAACCTAATGATAAACTCGCGCTTAGCGAATTACACGAAAGCATACGTGAGAAAAATGGGCTAGACTTGCAGGATTTACAAGATTGGTACTGGAAAGAGAAGATGACATATGAGTATCACAAAGAACGTAAAACAACTATAAGCTATCAAAAATTCAAGTAGCGTTTTAAAATGACAGGGGAGGGCTATTGTGATTTATTAAGTCGGCAAGGTTATTAGGTAGGGGTGTTCAATATGATAAATTCTTCGAGTGAGGTTATTTCAAGAGTTGTTCTGGGCCTTTGAGATAGCTAATTATCATTACAGACTTTATCGAAAGGTATGAATTATGAACATTACCGACAAAGAACTTAGCTCAAATACAGTGAGACAGTATGGATGGAACTTAGGAGAGTTCAATCACTCAACGCCTTTTACATCTCATTTTATTTATATCACCGACTATCATAAAGATAATACATGGATGATTTCACTTTCGCAGGAGGATTTTAATACAACCAAAATTTTAACATCGTTAAGTCTAGGGAAGGTGCGAACAAGTTCCTGATATGAGATCATCATATTCATCCGGAGCGCATCCCAGAGGGACATCATGAGCCATTAACTCACCTTCGCCGATAGTGAATTCAGCACTAAGCGCCGTCAGACCCGAAAAGAGATTTTCCTCTCCCGCATGGAGCAGATTCTGCCATGGCAGAATATGACCGCTGTCATCGAGCCGTTTTATCCCAAGGCGGGCAATGGCCGACGGCCCTATCCGCTGGAGACCATGCTGCGTATTCACTGCATGCAGCATTGGTACAACCTGAGCGACGGTGCCATGGAAGATGCCCTGTACGAAATCGCCTCCATGCGCCTGTTTGCCCGATTATCCCTGGATAGCGCCCTGCCGGATCGCACCACCATCATGAATTTCCGCCACCTGCTCGAGCAGCATCAACTGGCCCGTCAATTGTTCAAGACCATCAATCGCTGGCTGGCCGAAGCAGGCGTCATGATGACCCAAGGCACTTTGGTGGATGCCACCATCATTGAGGCACCCAGCTCTAGCAAGAACAAAGAGCAGCAACGCGATCCGGAGATGCATCAGACCAAGAAAGGCAATCAGTGGCACTTTGGCATGAAGGCCCACATTGGTGTCGATGCCAAGAGTGGCCTGACCCACAGCCTAGTCACCACCGCGGCCAACGAGCATGACCTCAATCAGCTGGGTAATCTGCTTCATGGAGAGGAGCAATTTGTCTCAGCCGATGCCGGCTACCAAGGAGCGCCACAGCGCGAGGAGCTGGCCGAGGTGGATGTGGACTGGCTGATCGCCGAGCGTCCCGGCAAGGTAAAAACCTTGAAGCAGCATCCGCGCAAGAACAAAACGGCCATCAACATCGAATACATGAAAGCCAGCATCCGTGCCAAGGTGGAGCACCCGTTTCGCATCATCAAGCGGCAGTTCGGCTTCGTGAAAGCCAGATACAAGGGGCTGCTGAAAAACGATAACCAACTGGCGATGTTATTCACCCTGGCCAACCTGTTTCGGGTGGACCAAATGATACGTCAGTGGGAGAGATCTCAGTAAAAACCGGAAATAACGCCAGAAATGGTGGAAAAAATAGCCTAAATAGGCTGATTCGATGTGTTTGCGGGAAAAAAATCGGCCCAGATCCGCGAAATTTTAATCAGCGAGTCAGCTTGGGAAGAAATGACCTGCTTATTCGCACCTTCCCTAGATGCCTGTGTATCCATGCTCGGAAAGATACTAAAAAAAATGTCTAACAAAAACGGTATCTCACAAACGGAAGAATCTGAATTCGCATTTCTTTTAACAAACTATATTAAACAGACTTTGACTTTTAGAGAATGGCAACGCAATGCTGACGGAAATCAACGACTGCACTTTCTTATTAATATCTACGGTGCAAAAGAAGACGGTGGCGAAGTGGTTTTAAGACCATTTATTGTAAATCCTGATGAATTAATGCTTACTCCAGCGGATGTCGTTGAATTTAATTCGCAGGTTATCAACGTTGATCGGCAGCGTCATCCTGAGTGGTTCCGTTAACTGGTCACAAGGGTTAAGAGCCTGAAAGGCTGCGATAGTGTATACGCAGCCTATTCTGTATAGCCGTCGCGTAATAATTGTTCTAAATGACTATCGACCGTTTCCTGATCACCAGGAATATATCGTGGCCATCCTGTTATATCGTTGACGCGTTTCACTATGTATGGATGAAACCCAAACTGCTCGGAAGTGATGTCAATATAATATTGCACTTCTTCGAAGTTCAATTCACACCAATAATGGCCAAAGCCACCACTCTCTGTAAATATACCGCCATCATCTGCACCGTTACCCCCACGAACAACAGCATCTAGACCTTTAGTTTTTGCTAAATAACATACAAGATAGCTTGCAAAAAGGCATGTGCCTTTCGTCTTCTTTGTGCCGCACTCCGTCAAAACTGAAAGTAGCTTTTCATGCGCCACTCGTGCAATGCCTGATACCAATTCCGGGGACATGTCTGCTCCAATGAAATTATTAGATCGACTTAAACAGGTAATATGTAATTAGGCATTACGATAAGTCGTGCCCTATTGGTTGGTACATCGTAAGAAAAGTAACTTTTCTAATCCCAGCCTGCACTCCGGGAATGCTTCTAACCTGAATAAATCACGGGGGCAGTGCTGGATACTTGTCAACTGTATTTGGATTCACAGGCTAACTATTTTTATACAGTTTAAGTGAATAAAACTTACTTAAAGCAGCGAACCACGCCGAAAGTGTAATGAGGAATACCGCCAATTCATCAGAACCATTTTTGATAGCACTGAGTAGAGCGATTAGTCCAAGGAACACCGAAAGAAAGACTAGTATTGCGGGTAAAAGTTTATACATGATAGACGTTCCTTTTAAAGGTTCAGATAGGTAGACCAACGCAGATAACGTCGGAATTGCCTGTTGTAAGATTACGCTCATTTAATTATTTTTATAACCTATGAATCCGCGTATAATTTCATTTGTAGTAATCTTCGTAATATATATCTGATAGACATTGATCTTTTTAATGTCTTGTTGACTCACAACACCATATAAGCAACTCTTAGATTGGTTTAACACAGCGCTTCCACTAACTCCATTTTGATAAAAAGCAGTCAAACCATCAGAACCAACTATTCCTTTATAATAGTAGGTTGAGTCGGGGGAAGCATACGTATTTGAAAGCGTATTATACATTCCCGATAGAACCCAAACAGACTCACCTGGAGCTAGAACATTATCACATACTGGAAGCTTCCAATTAGGTGGGGCTTTGACAATAGTATTTTTTTCTACTTTTAAAAGAGCGAGGTCCCGGTTCTTAGGATCATCAATATTGATAACTGTTGCTGGTTGGCTCCCATTCCTTGTTATTATACTTAGACTATAATCCTTGCTTGCATCAAGCCATAAATGTGAAGCTGTAAGAATATGTTGTTCATCGATCCAAGTACCTGAGCCGGAGATTGTCTTATTTCCAGACTTGATTTGAATTTTTACAGCTGAGTCCGAAAGCTCAAAATCATTGTGGTGCATACTTTGTTTATGAGGATTATCGGTGGAACAAGCAGAAATCAGTAAGGCTGAAAGAGCTAAAACCTTTCTATACATAGTCAGTTTCCTTCGAATAAGGCGAGTTTGGTTTCTAGAATATTTTATCCAGCGAGGAATTCTTCTAACGTGCTATCTTGGTACTGGGGATATATCTGCTTCATCATGCCAAAAGCAGCAACCGCTACGCTTTCTAAGTCGGAATAGAATTTAGGCTCCGTATTAAGATCATCACCATTCTTCAGAACGCCCTCGAAGCAGCTATAATCATTTCCGAACTCTTGAACAATAATCCAGCGCCCATCACGGAAACCTACGAGCATAACCGCTGAATTAGGATAGTCGCCAGCAGGCGTTAGCCAATCAAAGTGATAGTGCTTTATCGTATCATATTTCAGATGTACATTCATTATTCCTCCGTTGGCGATTACATTATTTGAGTTTTTTCATGGACTCTAAAGAAGCGAGGTAGGAATTATAGCGATCACCAAATTTTTCTTTCGCACGCTTAACGCGCATTTTCTCCGCGAGCTCAGTCTTGTTTTCTGCCTGGTAGGTCCTATTATTTTGCGTCTTTACT
The DNA here is from genome assembly GCF_004136805.1 of Enterobacter cloacae complex sp. GF14B. Classification (NCBI taxonomy): domain Bacteria; kingdom Pseudomonadati; phylum Pseudomonadota; class Gammaproteobacteria; order Enterobacterales; family Enterobacteriaceae; genus Enterobacter; species Enterobacter cloacae complex sp. GF14B. The sequence goes on along the minus strand of NZ_QFRV01000010.1, from coordinate 21,142 downwards.
TCGGCCCCTGGGCCTGCTGCGTACGTTTTGTTTTTCTCGCTAATACACGCTCGGCATTTACTCTTGAGGCCAAACTTGCCCTTGAGCTCTTTTCCAAACTGTTCAAAGGGTTTAACTTGCTGACATGATTTGCATTTTTTAAAGCCCGGGGGGAGGTAGGTGTCAGCCATGAGCTGCTCCAGTAGGTATTGATTATAGGTGATTTTAACTTAAAGACGACGTCACTTTCAAATAAATCGACTACTTAACGCTGATCTTACATAATCCTGATTATGCGCACTTAAGTTGTAGTAGCAAAGTTGTAATGTCCGATAATGGCTAAGTTAAGATGTCCGGCGTGTATAATCAAGTAAGGATTACCATGACGGCTCTCGCAGCGGAGTTTTTCACATTGGATGAAGTTAACCGACTCAAAATCATTCAGGATGTCATCGACCGGCGTCTGACAACACAAATGGCAGCTCAGCGGCTTGGTATCTCCGACCGTCAGTGCCGTCGTCTGCTTGCGCGTTATCGTGAAGATGGTCCGATTGGCATGACCAGCCGCCGTCGTGGTAAATCCAGTAACAACCAGTTGCCTCAGGGACTGGCCGCATACGCGCTGAACATTATTCGCGAACGCTATAACGATTTCGGTCCGACGCTGGCCTGTGAAAAACTGTCTGAGGTGCACGGTGTTCATCTTTCCAAAGAAACCGTCCGTAAGCTGATGACTCAGGCCAGTCTGTGGGTCCCACGTAAGCAACGTGCGCCAAAAATTCAGCAACCTCGTTACCGCCGTGCCTGTGCCGGTGAACTCATACAAATCGACGGCTGCGACCACCACTGGTTTGAAAATCGGGGACCTAAGTGTACGGCACTGGTTTACGTTGATGACGCAACCAGTCGTTTAATGCAGCTTCTTTTCGTGAAATCTGAGTCTACTTTCACCTATTTTGAAGCGACCCGGGGCTATATTGAAAAACATGGCAAACCGCTTGCGCTGTACAGCGACAAAGCCAGCGTATTCAGGATCAACAATAAAAATGCAACCGGCGGCGACGGCGATACCCAGTTTGGCCGTGCGATGCATGAACTGAACATTCAGACCATTTGTGCAGAAACCAGTGCTGCCAAAGGCCGCGTTGAACGGGCGCACCTGACGCTTCAGGACCGACTGGTCAAGGAGCTCAGGCTCCAGGGCATCAGTTCCATGGAAGCTGCGAACGCATTTGCCGAAGAGTTCATGAACGATTACAACCGTCGTTTCGCAAAAGCGCCTCGCCAGGCGTTTGATGTTCATCGGGAACTGGATGTCGATGACGATCTTGATATGGTATTTAACTGGCGTGAAGCTCGTAAAGTGTCGAAATCACTCACAGTGCAATACGACAAAGTCCTTTATCTGATTGAAGACAGCGAATTCAGTCGTCGGGCGATTGGTAAATACATCGATGTCTGGCATTACCCGGATGGACATAAAGAGCTCCGGCTTAATGGCGTATCACTTCCCTACTCCACCTATGACAAGCTTTCTGAAATCGATCAGGGGGCCATTGTGGATAACAAACGTCTGGGGCGGGCCCTGGAAATGGCGCAGCTGGTCCAGGCCGAGCGGGATAATAACCGGTCGCAATCCGTACCATCCGGAGACGGCCCTTCTCGCAGGCGTAAAGCTCCCACGACGAAGAAATCCCAGCGTTCCCTGGATCAGGACGATATGTTCAATGCCCTGGTGAAACTTCAGTCACGCTCTGAAGAGATATTTGGGAAGAAACCGATTTAAAGCCCGGTAATCCATCCGGGCATGCCTGGCTGTCAGATTTTGGCCTGATTGACCCGTGCCGCGAGCTCCTGATGACTCTCTTTCCTTTCGCTGTAGCGGTCGGACAGGTAGGCTGTGTGCCCTTTCAGGAGTAACGTCATTTTGAACAACTCTTCGGTAACGTCGACAATCCTGTCATACCAGGGTGAGGGTTTCATGCGCCCTTCATCATCAAATTCCTGCCATGCCTTTGGCACTGACGACTGATTGGGGATGGTGAACATCCGCATCCAGCGGCCAAGTATCCGCATCTGATTGACCGTGTTAAACGACTGTGAACCACCACAAACCTGCATGACGGCCAGCGTTTTACCCTGGGAAGGACGAACAGCACCTTCACTCAGGGGTATCCAGTCAATCTGGGCCTTCATCACCGAGCTCATGGCGCCATGTCTTTCCGGAGAACTCCAGACCATTCCGTCACACCACCTGACCAGCTCGCGGAGTTCAAGCACTTTGGGGTGACTTTCGGGCGCATCATCGGGTAACGGCAGACCGGATGGGTTAAATATTTTCACCTCAGCCCCCATCTTTGCCAGCAACCGCCCGGCCTCTTCCGCTGCAAAACGACTGTAGGACCGCTCTCGTACTGAACCGTACAGGATGAGAATTCGCGGCATGGTTTCGTTGTTGCCCGTAAGTTTGCTGGCAAGCGCATCATCAAAATAAGCCGGTTCGATTGCTGGTAAGTCGGTCATAAAAAATCTCCATTTCATAAGCTATGCTTTAAAAGTTATCACATATGAAATACCATATGTATTGTTATTTTTTTACGAGGTTAAGCATGCTACAGCCTGTTCAGCTTTTTAAACTGCTCGCCGACGAGACCCGTTCAACTATCGTGATGCTTCTCAGGGAGTCCGGTGAAATGTGCGTCTGTGACATCTGTGCGGCAACCGCAGAGTCTCAGCCAAAAATTTCTCGCCATATGGCCCTTTTACGTGAAGCCGAGCTGGTCATCGACCGTCGCGAAGGAAAATGGGTGCATTACCGACTGTCGCCACACATGCCAGCATGGGCTGCGGGTATTATTGATACAGCCTGGAACTGTGAACGAGAAAACATACGCAACAAGCTCAGTAGCGTGGCATCTGTCTCCTGCTGATGGCGATATATATATCCGAATAAACAAATGTGAATGGAGTTTCTGATGTTACTGGCTGGTGCTATCTTTTTATTCACGCTCGTCCTGGTTATCTGGCAACCCAGAGGGCTGGGGATTGGCTGGAGTGCCTCACTGGGCGCAATTCTGGCATTGCTGACTGGCGTCGTTCATCTGGGGGATATTCCGGTGGTCTGGCAGATAGTGTGGAATGCGACCGCCACCTTTATCGCCGTGATCATCATCAGTCTTCTGCTCGACGAATCCGGCTTCTTTGAATGGGCCGCGCTGCACGTTGCCCGTTGGGGGAATGGCCGGGGGCGGCTGCTCTTCACCTGGATCGTCCTGCTTGGTGCGATGGTTGCGGCACTGTTTGCCAACGACGGTGCGGCACTGATCCTGACACCTATCGTTATCGCGATGCTGCTGGCGCTGGGATTCAGCCGGGGAGCAACCTTAGCGTTTATCATGGCCGCAGGGTTTATCGCTGACACGGCAAGCCTGCCACTGATTGTCTCAAACCTGGTGAATATCGTCTCGGCGGATTTCTTTAAGCTTGGTTTCTCAGAATATGCCGCCGTGATGGTCCCGGTTAACCTGGCCGCGATTGCGGCTACGCTGGTGATGCTGCATCTGTTTTTCCGTAAGGACATTCCCGCCGTTTACGACGTTTCTCTGTTGAAAGAACCGAAAGACGCTATACGTGATGTGAATACCTTTAAAACCGGCTGGCTGGTTCTGGTGTTGCTTCTGGTGGGATTCTTCGGACTGGAGCCGCTGGGCGTACCGGTCAGTTTGGTCGCAGCCGCTGGTGCATTGCTTCTGTTTGCTGTTGCGAAAAAAGGGCATGCCATTAACACCGGTAAGGTGCTGCGTGGTGCGCCCTGGCAAATCGTTATCTTCTCGCTGGGGATGTACCTGGTGGTCTACGGCTTACGAAATGCCGGTCTGACCCACTATCTCTCTTCCTTGCTGAATCAGCTGGCAGAGCAGGGATTGTGGGCGGCAACGCTGGGTACGGGCTTCCTGACGGCCTTCCTGTCATCAGTGATGAACAATATGCCGACCGTGCTGGTCGGGGCGCTGTCGATTGATGGCAGCACAGCGACCGGTGTTATCAAAGAAGCGATGATTTACGCCAACGTCATCGGCAGCGACCTGGGGCCAAAAATTACCCCTATCGGCAGTCTGGCAACGTTACTGTGGCTGCACGTTCTGTCGCAGAAAAATATCAAAATTACCTGGGGATATTACTTCCGGGTGGGCATTGTCATGACAATCCCCGTGCTGTTTGTCACGCTTGCAGCACTGGCGCTTCGTCTGTCTTTCACTTTGTAATGAGATACTGATATGAGCAACATTACCATTTATCACAACCCGGCCTGCGGCACGTCACGCAATACCCTTGAAATGATCCGCAACAGCGGTACAGAGCCGACCGTTATTCATTATCTTGAAACCCCACCATCACGAGCTGAGCTGGTAAAACTCATTGCGGATATGGGGATCACGGTACGAGCGCTGCTGCGTAAGAATGTCGAACCTTTTGAAGCGTTAGGGCTGGCGGAAGACCGCTTTACTGACGAGCAGTTAATCGATTTTATGTTGCAGCACCCTGTTCTGATCAATCGCCCTATCGTGGTAACGCCGCTGGGTACCCGGCTATGCCGCCCTTCTGAAGTCGTGCTGGATATTCTTCCCGATGCGCAGAAAAGCGCGTTCACGAAAGAGGACGGTGAGAAGGTAGTTGATGAAAAAGGTAACCGGCTGAACTAAACGTGTTCTTGTGACGAAGGGCGAGAGAACTCGCCCTTTTTTATTTAAGATAATCAGTGCTAACGGAGGATAAGAAGCGGTTGTTGCGTCTTTTGCAGCATTTCGGAGGTATGACTACCGATAAAGAACTGCCGCAACCTGGAATGACCGTAGGCCCCCATCACTATCAGATCGACAGCATTTTCCTCGGCGTAACGAATAAGCGCGTCCCCGACTGATTGCCCGGTAAGATGTGTTGTGCTGTTTTCTATATCCGCGTCACGTAAAATTTGCTGTGCGGTCAGCAGCTCTTCCTTCTTACCGTTTACCATGACAAGGTGGCACTCCAGCCCCCTGAGTAAGGGACTCATCGTCAGACGTTCCAGGTTACTCCTGCTTTCTTCACTGCCATCATAAGCCAGCATGACTCTGGAAGGCACTGAGTAGTTCTCCGGAACAACCAGTAGGGGTTTCTTTTGCAGACGAATAACGCTTTCCAGATGAGAGCCTACCGGATGCTGGCTACCCCGACGCCCCAGCACCATGAGACGAAGGTCGCTCAGCTCTGCCAGAACTTCATCCGGTGTACCGTGTTTTTGCATCAAAAGCACATCCGGGCTTCCCTGTTTTTGAAGCAGTTCAGCACAACTTTCCAGTATTGCTTTCCCCTGGGCCATCAGCAGGCGATTACGTTGCCCTTCAATTTCTACCAGCTCATCGGTCAGCAATTGCTGACTGTCTATGCCGAGAGTGCCGGTCAGGTCTGACACTACCGGGGTGCTGTCTTTTTCGATAACGTGCAACAGTGCTAGCTGTGATTGCAAAGTGCGGGCTGCCCACGCCGCATATTCACACACTGACCGCGTTGAAAGTGAACCGTCCACACAGGCTGTAACAGTATTATTCATAGTTTTCCCTCCAGTCTGTTAATGACCGCCCATCAGTTTTTCGACTTCTTCAGGTTTATCGTGAACACCAAACCGGTCAACGATGGTGCGGGTGGCTTCATTCATCCCACGTATTTCAACCCCGGCGCCCTCTCTACGGAACTTAATGACCACCTTATCCAGGGCGCTGACGGACGTGATGTCCCAGAAATGGGCATGTGAAACGTCTATCACCACATTCTCAATCGCTTCACGGAAATCAAAGTGGCTCGTAAAGCGGTCTGCTGATGCAAAGAATACCTGGCCGGTGACGGTATACGTCCGGCTCGTCCCCTCCAGAACTGAGGTTACACGCATGAACCGGGATACTTTAGTGGCAAAATTGAGCGAAGCAATCAGTACACCGGTCAGCACACCGAAGGCCAGATTATGTGTTGCCACCACAACCGCGACGGTGGCAAGCATGACCACGCTGGTTGAAAGGGGGTGTGTCCGCAGGTTGGCAATGGAGCGCCAGGAGAATGTCCCGATGGAAACCATAATCATCACCGCGACCAGCGCTGCCATCGGAATTTGGGAGACCCAGTTGCGCAGGAACACAATCAGGCAAAGCAGCACCACGCCCGCCGTGAGGGTTGAAAGTCGTCCGCGTCCACCGGATTTTACGTTGATAACAGATTGCCCAATCATCGCGCAGCCTGCCATTCCTCCGATAAAGGATGTGCAGATGTTCGCGATGCCCTGAGCTTTGCACTCCCTGTTTTTGTCGCTTGGCGTGTCGGTCATGTCATCCACGATAGTGGCGGTCATCATCGACTCAAGCAGGCCAACCACCGCAAGCCCCGCAGAATATGGCAGGATGATGAGCAGCGTCTGAAGATTTAAAGGCACGTCCGGGAGCAGGAAGACCGGCAGACTGTCGGGAAGTTTCCCCATATCCCCGACGGTTCGCACATCCAGATGCAGCCACATGGCAATCCCAGTCAGCACCACGATGCACACAAGCGGTGAAGGAATGGTTTTGTTGATATAAGGGAAGAGATAGATGATCCCCAGCCCTGCCGCAGTCATGGCATAAACATGCCATGTCACATTGGTCAGCTCAGGCAACTGGGCCATAAAAATCAGTATTGCCAGTGCATTAACAAACCCCGTGACCACTGAGCGTGAAACAAAACGCATCAGCCCGCCAAGCTTCAGATATCCGGCTATCAGCTGGAATACCCCGGTCAGTATGGAGGCAGCCAGTAAATACTGTAAGCCATGATCTTTCACCAGCGTCACCATCAGGAGAGCCATTGCACCGGTGGAGGACGAAATCATCGCCGGACGTCCGCCAAAGAAGGCCATAACGAGAGGAATACAGAACGCCGAGTAGAGGCCCACCTGGGGATCAACACCGGCGATAATGGAAAAGGCGATCGCTTCTGGAATGAGTGCGAGCGCGACAACAATACCGGCCAGAACGTCACCACGGACGTTACCCAGCCAGTCCTTACGCGTCGAGGACAGCAACATAGTAATTTCTCAGTTTTTAGATACAGTCAGCCCTGGAGGGCTACATTTTTACGTACGGTAAAGCACATCCGCAGACGGGATGTTATTGAGTGCGTGCTGAGGCTTGCTCAGTACGACAGAGGAAGGAAAAACTCAGGGTGGCGTAATACGCATAGCGGTTGTCAGATTCTCCATAGCGGATGTGTATATATTGTCGGCTCTGTTGTCAGGAAGAACTTACAGAACACGTCGCGTTTGAACATGAAACACTTCAAAGCAGCCCAATACTACAAATAAAGCGAATACGGGGTCAACCCAACAAGGTACTCAAACGAAGAGGTTAAGATGCGATTTTTATCCAGGAATTCAATATTATCAAAGGACATTTGAACTTTGCCCCACCCCGGACATCTCTACTTAGCTTTGACATAAGTTATTGATTCATATGTGGTTATTTTTTAACATTTACGTTTCACGTACTGATAGATTGCCTTTGAAGCCAACGCTGACCGTCATTCATCTTGATCAGGAATTTGGGCATCTTCTAAAAACACCTTTGTACGGTAATCATCTTTCCAGCCTAACCAAACTGAATCTTCACCACCGGAAGAAACAACTTTACGGTTTCCTGTGAGATTATCAGCCTGTTCTAAGCATATTGACTGCATATCAATGAGCAAATCAGCTTCTGCGACTTCCGTGCCGCCGATCGTTTCATAGCCGGAAATCAGAACAATTGCCTCAGGGTCTCTTTCGTTCAGCATGGCGATCAACTCTTTCACTTTCATTTTAAGATACCAGTAGTTTATTTGTGTGCATTGCTGATGGATTTTATAGTGCTGCCGACCTTTTTCAAGGTGCTTCCGTTGCTTCCAACGATCATGCTAACGACCTTGTTGTCTGACCTGGTATTGCCGTGGTCATCCTTTTAGAGAAATGCTCCAAAGATCAACATGGCGGCATAGGTTTTCCAGCTTGACCAATCAATCGTGGAACCAAGCAACAGATAGAATGCCAGGGCTACCAGCCCCAGCTTTACTACTAGCGCGATTATTATGGTGAAGATAGACTCATCGCGTTCGCCTTTAAGTATTTTATACCGCGTAATTAAACTGTCGTTTTTCATGTAGCATCCGTTATAGTTATTAAAGTCCTGCATTAGAAGTTGTTATTTGCCGAAGTTACCTTGTATGAGTTAACTGTGGATCCAAAAATACAAAATATAAGCTGTGCCAATTGAAAGGATTAGAAAAGCACAGTTACTAATAAAATCTACTAATGCTTGTAGCTTCTTTATTCTCACAATTGCTGGACCGTGTTCAGTAGAGGTACTACTCAGCCCTTTTGTTCTGGCACTCTCTGCTTTTCTGAAAAAATTGTAATGCAATCCTGACCGCAAGCAAAACCATGCCAAACCAGTCGTTATTACGATATTTATGTAGAAAGCATATTGAATCATTTGTTCAGTTTCGAAGCTTTCCATTGAAAACCCTTTGTTGAAATGTTGAATAAAATTATTTTTAGTAAATGTAAGCAATAAATAGAACGAATATTAATAGTGAAAGATGCAATGCCAACATCTGCTTATGATGCCTTATGAGGATTTCTTCCTTCGCATTCATTAAATCGTACATCTCATCAATATTTTTATTGCTGGTATATTCGAGACGTTCATCACGAAGTAATTTGAACTTTACCAATACGACAAGTGATTTAATAATAAAGCTCGTAAGCATAACAGTTATAGACAAAAATAAAAAATAGGCCAAATTCATATATCACTCCATGGAGATTAATAGAAAAATTTATAATAAGTAATCTCATAGAGCATTACTTGAATCTTCTTCCCATACTAAGGACTCACCGAGAAACTTAGTTAAAGATGATTTGGCATACTGTGGTTCGGAAAAAAAACGTGGGAACCAGCCGTCAAAGCTTTGGGTACCATTGTGACGATTTTCAGGCGAGACTGATAAGCGGTACCCGTCTTCGTAAGGTGAAATGCTAAATGTGTATCCATCATCTGTCTTTGAGATCAGCGTTTTGCATGTCATATGACTGTTTGCTCACAAAGTTACTTTTCTAAGATATCGAAAAGTGTGGATTAGATCATCATTCAGATAGTCTTTTCATCACAAACTTTCCTGCCCACATTATCACAATTATAAAGGTAATAAAACCGATCTGCTCCCAACGTAAATTGGTTTGCTGTTCGGAATCATCCAAATGAATTGCATAAATGTAACATCCGAAGGTAAGCGTGAGTGGAACAACAAGCATCCCTACCTTTTTAGTAATATTTCCAATAAACCACCAATAAAGAACCCAGGAAATAATAGAAGAATAAAAAATTGCTTCTGAAACTATCATATGTAACCTCTTGAATTAGTCGATGCTGTGGGTAAATAAACCCGGACCGTCAAATGATGCAATTGCAAAATATTTAGTAACCATGAATCCTTCGGTTATCTATTTCAGCCATGTATGCAGTAGGCTTTTTTAAGAGATAGATTGGTGAAACGACATTCGTTTTGACTTTATAAGCCAGAATGAAAACACCTGCGGAGCTTGCCATAAGTACCGCAAGAAGAATAGATACCGTTAACTCCTTTGGTGTTTGTATCACCGAAAGAAGAAACAATGCGCTTATGGCTGCAAAAATCCAGCAATATAATGATGCATCCATAAAACCAGCTACAACACTCGATCCAAAAAAAAACCAAAATAAACTTATTAAGATTACTGAGTTTTCATTCATGTCTGTTCCTTGTTATTACTAATTATATTATGCTTTATAGTTGACCGTCAGACTACCCACGGGTTTTGACGAACAAAGTCACGCACTCCATTTATACATGCTTTTGAGATGACTTCAAAATAAGGATGGTTTGATGGAATCATATTCCCGGTATTATCAAGAAGCATAATAGTCCCTAAAGACCGAACCAGTTGATATTCATTGAGCTTACGCTTTAGCAAAGTTTGCAATCTATAAATTGTCTCACCGGAACTGTTACCTTCGATACCTACAACAGAGACCGTACAGTTCACTTCCTGATTATCAGATTGATAATCGAACCAGTAATTTTCGTTGCAATTTCCTTTTTGCGCATGCTCAATTTTGCCAGGCCATTTTACCCATAAAGAAGAGTTGTTTTTAGATCGTAAGATCTGCTTCAGCGTTTCCAATGGATTTTTTTCATCAACCTCAGACCAGGCCGAAATAAATTCTTTCTGCATTGCCTTAGGGTCTATAACGGCAATGAAATCAAATTCCTCTTTATTGATAGAGTTGGCTCGATCTTTGAGATAAAACAGACCGAGTTTATATCCCTTTTCACTTTTCCAGTTTGCTCCCACAGGCTGATAGTCTGTATTTATAAACGGTTTGAAAGTGTGAGTGTCGGGAGAAAAAATTACTGAGGGTGCCAGCACCCGGCCTCGGTATCGTATTGGATTTACAAATATTTTTTCCCCGTCACATAACATTTCAATAATTGCTTTTGTCACAACTACTGAAATAGAAGGTCTACATGTATTTTGATTTATTTCCCCGAGGTGCGCCAAACTTCCATCCTCACTCTTCAACACCTTTGTAAGGCAAGTCGGGCAATACTGTTGATCTCTATAATAAACAGGCATGGTTAGACGACCGGAATCGTTTAGTACCAACTGAAGTAACGGATGAGGCTCTTTCATCATGGTTATTTCTTCCCTTTCACCTTTCTGGGCTTTTCGTTTGCCTGTCTCCACTGCCATGGTGGGACAGGGTTGGTGTCTGCCCATAACCCTTTTGCCTCCTTTTGTGCTGCGGATTCATATTTGATATAGCCAGGGACAATGGCGTTATCTTCGAACCGATAAACCCACGCATATCCACTGTCCACCATAGAGGCATTGATATCATATCCATCTAACCAGATGGTACCTAACATACGGCCATAGATATCCGTACCATGGTCTATCACGGTAACGATTTTAGTTGCTATAGCTGTGGTTAAGGCCTGTTTTGCTTTTTGGCCAAAAGCCTGTTTAGATTCAGGAGCGTCTATACCATACATCCGTATTTTGATGGTTGTGTTTTGAGCATCCAACGCAGTTATGGTGTCACCGTCAACAATCTTAACCACCTTTGCCTCAAAAGTTGTTGAGTTCCCCCAGGACGCCACTGGGAATACAACAATCATGATGGGCAAAAGTAACTTTGTAAAAAAAAACATCATTTCACCTGAATTTGTTGAGTACAGACATGTATCCACAAGCCTATTTACAGGCAGTATTTTAACAAGTCATTATTTCATGGGCGGGCTTAAAACCAATCTTTTTGCAACTTAAAGGCAGAATAATCACAATAAATTTAGAACCTGAACCAAAAAATAATCCAAATTAAGCGTGTTAATCTATCTCAAAGATATTATTCCTGAGAGAGTTTGGATGAAACGTTACACTCATGATCTTGAGACAGACCTGAATGATGTGGATAAAACACCATCTCTGATCCACAAAACTTTGTTAACAGCTTCGACTATTTATGACCTGAAATATCTGGCTCAGGTATTAAATGATGAAAATGGCAGTAATTGGTCCCGTGCATCCCTTAAACGTCAGGTTACATGCATACCTGAGCATTGTGATCTGAGTATCGCAGATGGACGCTATCTACAGACTTTAATACCTTCACGACCTGCTGATTATGAGGACAGGCACTTTAGCTTTATCGATCTGTTTGCAGGGATAGGTGGACTGCGAAGCGGATTTGATGCCATCGGTGGTAAATGTCTTTTCACGAGCGAATGGAATACTTATTCCAGCCGTACTTACCGGGCGAACTGGTATTGCGATGAGAACGAGCACCGCTTCAATTCAGACATCCGTGACATCACTCTTAGCAACCGGCCCGAGGTTACTGATGACGAGGCATACAAATTTATCGATGCCTCTATCCCGGATCATGATGTTCTTCTTGCGGGATTTCCATGCCAGCCATTCAGCATCGCCGGTGTCAGTAAAAAGAACTCTATGGGTCGCAAACACGGTTTCGAGTGCGACACTCAGGGTACGCTCTTCTTTGATGTGGCCAGGATCATCCGGGCAAAACAACCTGCAATTTTTGTTCTGGAAAACGTAAAAAATCTGAAGAGTCACGATAAGGGTAATACCTTTAACATCATCATGAAAACGCTCGATGAGCTTGGCTACGACGTCGCAAACAGCGAAAGCACGGGCGCGGATGATCCTAAAGTCATCGATGGCCGTCATTTCCGACCCCAGCACCGTGAACGTATCGTCCTTATTGGTTTTCGCCGCGACCTACGTCTGAAAGACGGTTTTACTCTGAGAGACATTAAAGACTTTTATCCGGACAAGCGCCCTTCTCTCTCAGATTTACTGGATCCGAGCGTAGATAGTAAATACATCCTCTCCCCTAAACTCTGGGAGTACTTATACAACTATGCAAAGAAACATGCGGCAAAAGGCAATGGTTTTGGTTTTGGACTAGTAGATCCTTCCAATGTTAATAGTGTCACCAGAACCCTCTCAAGCCGCTATATGAAAGACGGATCTGAAATTCTTATTGATCGGGGCTGGTCTCATGAGCTGGGAGAAACTGATTTCCATAACACATACAACATGGACCGTCGGCCACGCATGCTAACGCCACGTGAATGCAGCAGGCTAATGGGCTTCGATAAACCCGGGGAAAGTGTTTTCCGTATCCCTGTGTCCAATACACAGGCTTACAGACAGTTTGGGAACTCCGTGGTCGTTGATGTCTTTGCGGCCGTCGCCAAACTGCTGAAGTCTCGAATTGAATTTGCAGCCTCCCAGCGCTTGCGGCAGTTTTACGACGAAGTCAGCTGACCTGAGCTCCTTCATCAATTTAAATGCTTAAGATTGTTGTAATAATGTCAGAGGTCAACCATGACGTATTTCGAATCAGCTGAAGGTGAGACGGTATCTAAAGAACGAGCATTACAAGAACTGTCCAGGCATTGCGTTCCCGAAACAGATTTCGAAGAATTCTTTAGCGACATGGGCGTAAAGGAACAGTATGACGCTCAGGAAGTGTTGCTTTGGTTGGGATATTAAACTTCCTGTTTAGGAGACTACTATGAGCCAAAAATTCGCAGTGATGATTGCTTACGACGACGATCCAAACGTCAAAAGGTACTCACCTGACTTTCAAACGCAGGATGAGTTTGCTAAAGGGTGGCAGTCGGCTCTTAAAAAGGCACACCACACCTCAGGTCAAAAATCAGTCATCACCTGCGGATGTCGTGGAAAAGGAGAAAAGCGACTTTATGTTCGTGCTTTACCGAACGGTGATGCCTTTATTCTCGTCAAAGCCGCTAACACGGGCATTGAGCATGATCCTTCCTGTGTATTCTTCTCCCTTGATGCCCGGCATACCGGCCTGAAAGGATATGCGAGTGGTGTGGTCCGGATTACAACCGAAGGTGATATGGCTGTAAGGCTCGGTATCGGTATGACAGAGAAAGATCCTCCTGAAAAATCAGAAGTGCCTCCCCTGCCCCATGTTCAGCGACCAGAAGGAGGTCAGGCCTCAATGACCCTCCTGGGCTTGCTTAGTCTTTTGTGGACAGAGTCTGGTCTGAATGTCTGGTACCCGAAAATGGCAGGGAAACGTAACGATTCACTGGTACGGTATCGTCTGCTTGAAACCGCTAAACAAATTCGTACCGGCAGAGCCTGCATAGGTGACCATTTATTCATTGGTGTACCTGACCCGAAACAACCTGTCGCTCAGTCGCAAATTCAGCGTCTTTCATCACAGGCGATGAGTGATAAACGTCTCATGCTCCTGTCAGTTTTACCTCGCTACGATGCTGAAAAGCATGAGAAGCCACTTAAATTTTTACCCCTGCGGAATTTTGGGGGGCTACCGCTGATTTTTTTCAATTCAGAAGGCCATTGGGATAGCGTAAAGAAACGATTTTCATCGGAGTACGCAGCATGGAAATCCGGGGCGAAAATAGTTGTCTTTGCGTTGACGTCACCAGCTGCGGTAACCGGCAGAGGCCCTTCTGTAAGAGCTCATCAAATTGTGCTGATGCACGTTAGCGAGAACTGGATACCTCTGGACTCCTCCTATGAGGCGGTTGTTGCAGAAAAGCTGGATGCAGAGCACCGGCAGTACGTTAAGCCCATGCGTTATGATGCGAGTATTAGTGAGGTGTTCCCTGACTTCTACCTGCTCGACACAAAAAGCGATAAGCCGTTCCCGATGGAAGTATTTGGTATGGCCACTCCTGCTTATCTGGCCCGAAAGCAACTCAAAAAAGATTATTACAACCGTGAATATGGGCCTTATGGATGGTGGCACTGGGATGCGACCACAGCATCTGAAACTATGGTGCTGCCTCATTTTCCAGAATCACGTAAACCTCTTTCAACTGGCACACCTGCTTAAAATGGAGAAAAAATGTCATACATGCTTTCACTAAGCGAACAGACAAAACTGAACGCTTTCCTGTCAGGGATCCTTGATGATTACAAGACTGGGGTTATCACTCAGATACAAGCTGTTGGTAAAATCGGTAACGTGTTTTCTGCACTGGAAAGTGGAGACTCAAAAAAGGTAGTGCATTTGTTGACTGAAGGACGAAAACTCCTGCGGACGGGCTGAATGTCCGCAGAAGGTCTACTGTGCCAGGGGATGCAGAGAAGTCTATCAACCTGGCTTCATTTATCATGATGTTTTTCTACTACGCGGCTGTTTTGACTTTCCAGTACCTCCCCCTGCCATTGCACCAGTCAATGTATCAATGGTGCCTTTCAGGGATTCTGAGATTGTTTTCTCTGCCTCCAGGGTAGCTTCCAGCTTCATTACTTTGGACTGGAGCGTTTTTAATTCACTGCTTTGTTCAGCCACTTCCGCTTCATAGCCCTGGCTGACCAAAGTTACTTTTTTCAGGTCGGCGCTCAGCGACTCGTTTAGTTTATGGAGTTCAGTAAGCTCGGCATTCACCGCCACCAGGTCACCCTCCTTCCCGGACAGTGCACTTTTCAGCTCAGCACAGAGGTTCTGTGCAGCAATCAATTCCTGTTCAAACCTGTCCCTCTCTGCCTTTGTATCTGACACAGTCTGACTTAACTGGTCGCATTGTCTGGAAAGACCGGCATTATCAGAACGCTGAGTGTTGATCTCTTCGTTCAGCTTTTTTTGATATTCAAGGTGACCAGCGATCTCTGTTTTACGTTCAGCCAGTTGCTGGGAGAGTGAGTCATTTGACTGCTGTGCGAGGCTTAATTCATGCCGTGTGCTATCTAACTGGTGATGGCAGGTTTCGAGTTCTGCTTCGGCAACATTCAGCCTTGTTTCTAACTCCTTGACGGTACTGTCCCGGATCTCTAATCGACCCTGTAGCGCCTGATTCTCAAGTTTCAGCTCATCCATATCGGTAGCGCTTTGCTCAAGCCGCTGTAAAAGCTGCGTTACCTCCTCCTCCAGCTGCATGCTACGTGCTTCAGCTTTTTTAACACTATCACTCTGTATTGCGGTATAGCTTCTACGGTAGTGCCAGGTGATGTACGAGATAATATCGCCGAGTGCAACCTTCACCTCATCGGGTATATCCAGGTAACGGGCCTCTTCAGGAACCTCTTTAACATACTTCTGGTACTCAGCGAACATCTCCTGTGACCTTGCAAACGAGCCGCCAACAGCGTTTCTGAGCCAGTGAACTTTGAAGCTCAGATCGATATTTTCCGGGTTAATTTTTTTCTCTTCGCACAGACGTTCGATTGCATTGAAGTAATCGATCATCGCAATAGATGAGTACCTTGAACGACCCATTTCCTTTGATTTTTCTGTGGATTCGCTGCGGATGTCATTCTGCACCTCTGGCGAGGTAGCATCGTTCAGGCTTTTTTCTTTATCGTTTTCGATCATCATTTTTTTCCTGCGGCCGGAAGCTGGTTTGCAAAATATATGCTGATAAGATCGTTCAGAGCATTCAGAAGCGAGATACTGTCGATACAAATATGAACGTTTCCATTCTCAAACAGGCGACACCGCCAGCCATTCTCATCGCAGACCTCGCCTGTGAAATCTGTATTTCTCATGGCCGTCAGCCTGTCGACCATACTCAGCCCACCGCCGGTTGCAGGTGTTGGAGTATCAGAACAGATGCATACAATATTCTCAAAGTCGCGTAAACAAAAGTGATTGTCCTGCGAGAAACCGTTGTACCTCAGTACGTTCACACCAGGAAAAATCCCCCGAAGAACAAGCTTTTTCGGCATTGTATATTGCCGTGCATTGCTTTTAAAACTTCGGTCAAGCTTGTTGAGAACATCAACGAAACCTTCTGCAAGCGTGTCTCGTCTGTTAGCCAGTGCATGCTGTAATGTTCCCTTAACAATCTCCAGGGAAGCGACGGGCGGATCCGTACGTAGGGATTCGTTAAAGGCTTCTTTTTGCTTATGGTTCCAGTACCGGTCCATACCTATTTCTTCAAAGAGCCTTTTCCACGTTTTACGGTCAATTTCCTTACGCCCCTCCTCGATGGTGCGATCCAGTGACGACGGAAGACCAAATGCGTTGGGCTGCATAATTCTGCTGGTGAAGAGAGAGAGACCGCACAGTTCCGACGCTTCCGAGATTAACCGCATCCCTTCTTCGAATTTCTGCATGGCCATATCCCGGGCGCTGATGAGCTGCCCTGTCCGGCTCGCCGGTACTGGCTCAGAACCCTGGTTTTGAGTCATTTTACACTCCATTTTGGTATGTCAGAACATTTTGATTTGAGCAAAGGTAGGTGTACACAGACATTAAAGTTGTCTCCTTTAACATGAAAAAGACTTTAAAGTTGTCTACTTCTTCAGATAGACCTACTTAACAGGATACTAAGTAGGTCATCTCCTTTCTCGCGTAGCATCTCTCGACGTTCACAGCAGAGGACACGTTTCAAAATGTCATCCAAAATTTTTTTCCATTATCTGACGTTGGGTGATTTTGATGGTCAGCGAGTAGAGGCTTTAACAATGTGGGTTGCCCTGAGCAAAGTAAGGGAAGTAGATGTACCAGAAATGTACGCGTTGCCTTGCATGAAGGGGGGCATCTTAAAGCTCATTGATTAAACAAACTCACTATGCCGCTACAAACAGCCCAAAACCGTCACTTGATAACGTGTTATTTAGATAAATTAATGCTCAGGGCTTTTAGCCAAACTGTCACTTGATGTAAGAATCCAGAACCTTCAGCACAACGTCCAGGTCTTCTTCTCGTTTCTGTTCTTCACTTTCATGAACAATATGTTCAGTCAAATGTCCTTTAATCACTTCACGCAATAAACCATTCACGGCACCACGTATGGCGGCTATTTGTTGCAGTACAGCGGCACATTCGTGAGGTTCATCAAGCATTTTTTTCAGCGCAGCAACCTGCCCCTGGATCTTGCTTGTACGTGCTTTCAGTTTTTGTTTATCGCGGATGGTATGTGACATGTGGGCTCTCACTCTCCTGGATATTTTATGTAACTATACCAGCGTTATTCTACTGGGGGGTAGTATATTTTACTGGGGGGGAGTAGAATCCGGCCTACACTTAATAACCAAGAATGATTCTCATGAACGAATTTACGACACTTCTTCAGCAAGGCAACGCATGGTTTTTCATCCCCAGCGCCATTCTGCTTGGCGCGCTTCATGGACTGGAGCCCGGGCACTCCAAAACAATGATGGCAGCATTCATCATTGCTATAAAAGGCACCGTACGTCAGGCCGTGATGCTGGGTGTCGCGGCAACATTGTCGCACACTGCAGTCGTATGGCTGATTGCTTTTGGAGGGATGTATATCAGTAATAAATTTACCGCAGAATCAGCCGAACCCTGGCTACAGATGGTCTCTTCAGTGATCATCCTTGGTACGGCTTTTTGGATGTTCTGGCGAACCTGGAGCGGTGAGAAAAACTGGCTGGAGGGAATGCAGGAGAATGAACATCATCACCATGACGAAACAAGGTTGATCGATACTGGCCATGGAAAAGTTGAACTGTCCATTTTTGAAGAAGGACAACTTCCCCACTGGCGGCTACGCACTCTTAGTGGCCAAAGATGGGCTTCTGAAGATATCTCATTAACCACACTTCGGGAAAACAGTACGATCTCTCAGACTTTTGAATTTGTTGATCATGGTGATTATCTGGAGTCAACATCTCCCATCCCTGAGCCTCACAGTTTCAACGTACGTCTGTCTCTGGGACATCGTGGTCATGTCCATGACTATGATGTGGCGTTCGCTGAACACGACCATGACCATGACCACTCTGAGCTTGATGGGCTGGATGTGAATTCGAAAGAGTATCAGGACGCTCACGAACTGGCTCATGCCAATGACATAAAACGCCGCTTCGACGGGAAAGAAGTAACCAACGGGCAAATCCTGATATTTGGACTGACAGGAGGGCTTATCCCTTGCCCGGCAGCTATAACTGTATTGTTGATCTGCCTTCAGCTTAAAGCGCTTACGCTGGGTGCCACACTGGTTGTTTGTTTCAGTATCGGCCTGGCATTGACCCTCGTAACGGTTGGAGTGGGTGCGGCGATCAGCGTTCGTCAGGTCGCCAAACGCTGGAGTGGCTTCAATACCATCGCCAGAAGAGCCCCCTATATTTCAAGCGCCCTGATTGCTGCTGTTGGGATTTACATGGGTATACATGGCTGGAATGGGCTGGTGCATTAACACCGGTACTGATGACACACACTCTGGGTACTTACAAAGTACATCCTAAGCGCCACCGTTGAGGTTATGAGCAGAAAAACCCGGAATATAAAGCTGCTCTTTCCGGGACTTGTTGCTGAGGCAGGGATTAAGTAACTGATTAAATCCATTCCCATAAGACTCAATGATAAATGAAAGAATAAAAAAAACGCTCCCGGACGGGAGCGTAAGCCAGTGACTTCGGCGTCAAATGAGGGTCTAACAAGTGGAGCTGCGGGTTAATTCTGGGTGATCTGGCTGCGATGCTTTTCAGCCTGCTGCTGATGAATAACGGAAGACTGACCATTATTCGCCTTCTCGTGCACAACAGCGGCTTTTTCATGCTCGTTCATTTCTGAAAATGACGTTGCTGATTCGTTGGTGGCCCCTGGTTTGCCTTTCATCATTTTTTTATGCATCTCCGCCATGTCCTGGTGGGCAGAAGCGTTGCCGTTTTGCATCATTTCATGGGACATTGCAGCCTGATCGTGTCCGCTCATATCCATCATTGTCATACTGTCTCCCTGAACAGCGCTTTTTTCAGAGGTTGACTGCATCTGATGGGCGGGTGCCTGGGCATTATTTACCTGGTCATGCATGTTCATTGTCTCTGCAGCCATGGCGGATGAAGCGACAGCCATAATGGCAACAAATGATACAAGGATCTTTTTCATGGTTGGGTCTCCGGTGTTTTCATACCCAAACAATCAACGGCTTATAACAGAGAAAGCATTTGATCTCAGGGCGGGTTATTCATCACTCCAGGAACCAGGCGATTGCGTTATCACTCTGCTCCTGATTTATGTATGATTATAAAAAACCGCCTCTGTTTATCGCGTGACTGAATGATGACAATTTTGTCACCTTCCAGGTTTCTCCTGAAGAACGGGATTAATCCATTAACAGGCGCACACTGAACACAATTTCCCGCCCCTGCTGTTCTGCTGACAGCTCGCCGCCATGAGCATGAATGATCGACCTTGTAATTGATAATCCCAGCCCCGCGCCTTCCGTGTTGTGGACCCTTGATGAATCAGCTCGATAGAACCGATCAAACAAACGTTCCAGATTAGCGGGAACCTGGCCGGACATCGTATTCGTAATCATCACGTTCACACAGTCACTGTCACGCTCAAGGTGTATCGCTGTACAGGTGTTATCGGGAGAATACTTGATTGCATTGGAAAGCAGGTTACTGAAAGCACGTCGCAGCATATCGCTGTCTCCGGCAACAACGCCCTCTCCTTCAACGGTGATTGTCTTTCCTGTTTCGTCTGCCAGAGGCTCGAACAGCTCACGTAATTCATTCAGTTCGGCGGCCAGATCCACATCATGTTTATCCAGCTGCAGCAGACCATGCTCTGAACGTGCCAGAAAAAGCATATCACTGGTCATTCGTGACAACCTTTTCAGTTCTTCCAGGTAAGCGAATAAGATTTCGCGGTAATGCGAAACATCCCTTTCCTTAGCCAGTGCAAACTGCGTCTGCATCATCAGATTACTGACCGCTGTGCGCAGCTCATGCGCGATGTCAGACGAGAAATCTGACAGTTTCCGGAATGACCCCTCCAGGCGATCGAACATGTTATTGAACTCCTGCATGGTCTCAGAAATTTCCGGCGGAGCCAAATCGGGATTAAGACGCTGATCCAGGCTGTGTACGGTCATGGAGGAAGCCAGACTGGTCATTTCCCGTAGCGGTTTCAGACCAATACGTGTGGTCAGCCAGCCCAGAAAAACAGAAATAAAGACCAGACCGATATTGAACCAGAACAGCCAGGTACTGAGCTTATCCATAAACAGGGTGTGATACCCAGTATCCGTGGCAACCGTAATGATGACATGTTTGCTTTTACCCTGTTCCGGCGTCACGGCAACCCGCCGCGAGATACTGCGGTACACGGTGTTATTTTCTTCCGTCTGGATCATATAGTCGAGAATATCACCCGACTTATTAAGCAGGACCGCTGGAACAACAGAATTTTTGGCATAGAGTTCAACAATTTTTTCATTTTCCATGTTTTTTATAGAAATGAATAAACCATTGTGCCCTACCATCGCATCGTTTATTTTTTCTGATAATGACTTAATATCCGTTTTGTTCCGGAACGTCTCTGTTTTAAGAAACTCTTCGGTGAGCTGAAGTTTACCTGTCAGAAAATCGCGGTCCTGATTATCGAAATAGCCATTAAGGGTGCTAATCAGGATAAAACTTGATAACCACCATACCGTAAGCATCACCGCGGCTTTGTTGAATAAATCGAACTTTTGCTGAGTTGAAGGATCAGATCACGCATCTTCCCGACAACGCAGACCGTTCCGTGGCAAAGCAAAAGTTCAAAATCACCAACTGGCCCACCTACAATAAAGC